>NZ_CM147855.1:3385000-3471676 GCF_055808145.1 Pseudoalteromonas sp. KJ63-1
CGCGGCTAGACGGAAAGACCCCGTGAACCTTTACTACAGCTTGGCACTGAACATTGAACCTACATGTGTAGGATAGGTGGGAGACTTAGAAGCAGAGACGCTAGTTTTTGTGGAGTCGTCCTTGAAATACCACCCTTGTAGTTTTGATGTTCTAACGTTGGCCCCTGAATCGGGGTTACGGACAGTGCCTGGTGGGTAGTTTGACTGGGGCGGTCTCCTCCCAAAGAGTAACGGAGGAGCACGAAGGTTGGCTAAGTACGGTCGGACATCGTACGGTTAGTGTAATGGTAGAAGCCAGCTTAACTGCGAGACAGACACGTCGAGCAGGTACGAAAGTAGGTCATAGTGATCCGGTGGTTCTGAATGGAAGGGCCATCGCTCAACGGATAAAAGGTACTCCGGGGATAACAGGCTGATACCGCCCAAGAGTTCATATCGACGGCGGTGTTTGGCACCTCGATGTCGGCTCATCACATCCTGGGGCTGAAGTCGGTCCCAAGGGTATGGCTGTTCGCCATTTAAAGTGGTACGCGAGCTGGGTTTAGAACGTCGTGAGACAGTTCGGTCCCTATCTGCCGTGGGCGTTTGAGAATTGAGAGGGGTTGCTCCTAGTACGAGAGGACCGGAGTGAACGAACCGCTGGTGTTCGGGTTGTCATGCCAATGGCATTGCCCGGTAGCTACGTTCGGAACTGATAAGCGCTGAAAGCATCTAAGCGCGAAGCAGGCCTCGAGATGAGTTCTCACTAGACTTTTAAAGTCTCTGAAGGGCCGTTGAAGACTACAACGTTGATAGGCAAGATGTGGAAGTGGTGTGAGCCATTAAGCTAACTTGTACTAATTACCCGTGAGGCTTAACCATACAACGCCAAACGCGTTTTATGTGATAGTGAAACAAGCGAAGAAGTTAATATAACTAAAGTAGATTTACGATACTCTTTTATTATCAGAATTCCAAATTTTAGTTAGTGCGTAGTAATACGGACTGACAACCAAATTTGCTTGGTGACAATAGCGTTTTGGACCCACCTGACCCCATGCCGAACTCAGTAGTGAAACGAAACAGCGCCGATGATAGTGTAGCATTTGTTATGTGAAAGTAGGTCATTACCAGGCTCCAAATACAAGAAAGCCCGATTCGAAAGAGTCGGGCTTTTTTACGTCTGGAATAAAGTAAAAAGAAGGTTCGAGCTGAAAGGTATTAGGTTAAAGGAAGAGAATTGATCAGAGCCGACCCTAAGGCATTCTACTGCGTCATCACAACGAAGTAGCGCACCCACTCCAAATATAGTCAGTATACAGCCCTCAGTTTTGAAGTATTACCATCAGCACTCCGTCTTTACTGATCTTAGTTATTCTCCTTGCATCTTTAAACTAGTCCCTAAATTATCATCTTGTTGCAATTTCATTGTTGGTTTAATAACTGTCCTGTGTAAAACTATCTAGGATAATTTAGTAAATCAGGTGACATGAATGTCGAATTTAAAAGCTTGGAAACTTCTCAGCCTGTTTTGTTTGTTTACAGCACTGATTGGTTGTCAATCTAAAGAAGAACAGCTACAACAAACAATTCAAGAGTCCATTAAAAAGGCCGATATCGAGCTTACTCAGCTTGGTAAAGCACTTGATAATGGTAGTATACGTAATGCGATTATTCTTAAAGAATACAGTCGTATCCTTAAACAACGGCAGCCTGAACTCAGTAAGGTTGTTGATGTAGTTAGCCTTGATGCCACACGCCAAGGAGCCCTTTATAGTGGCTTAACCCAACGTCTTGATGATATTAAGGGTAATTACTTAATTCCTCCTTACGAAGACACTTTATACAATATTGATTTATTGCGTGAGGCGGCCAAGCCAACGTTATTTTCTGATGCCTTAACCGATCCTATTAATATGCTTGCGGATATGTCGAATGGCTCTTTGGCACGAGTTGGCGCTATAAGCCAAAAAGCTGAAGGCCAAGGAGTTGGTAACCAAATGGTAGGTAATCCTAACTATGGTAATTGGCAAACGAATAGTAGCGGTATTAGTTTTTGGCAATGGTACGGCATGTACCGTATTTTGGGTGATGTATTTGACCGAGTTGAATACGGAAGTTGGAGTAAACGCCGCAAGTATAGTTACTACAATGACTATGGTCGTACTCGTTACTCAAGCCCTAAACAAATAAAAACCCAAAGTGCATTAGAAACACGTACACGACAATCTTACCAACGCCAAGGCAAGCAGTTCACTAGTCCTTATGCGAGTAAAAAAACAGGTGCATCAGGTTTGAGTCGCAGCAGTTATACGCCGCCTAAAAGTCGCAGCAGTTACTCAAGAGCGAGTAGTTATAGCAATAATTCAGGATCGGTTCGTAATAGCAGCAGCAGAACCTCGCGCGGCGTAAGTCGTGGTAAGTAAAGAATAACGTTGGAGTTAGAATAATATGTATGAATTTAATGGAATAACTATGTGGTCTTTGCAAGCACTGTCAGTAGACTTTGCAATTATCATCTTACTGTTTGTCAGCCTAAAGTATATTAAAGGTTGGGTGTCTAATTTACATGCTAATGATGAAATTACCGAGAGAGATAACTTTGCATTCGGAATAAGCTTTGCCGCTGGCTTAGTTGCCCTTGCGATTGTATTAACGGGTGTAAGTAGTGGTGCTTTTGCTGCTACGTTACAAAAAGAAGCTCTGTTAATGCTTGGCTATGGTGCATTAGCAATTTTGCTTATAAAGCTGGGTCACTTTTTTCAAGATAAAGTGGCATTGCGTAAAGTAAGCTTACATAACGAAATAGTCAAAGGTAACGTTACTGCGTCAATTATTGATTTTGGCCATGTAGTTAGTGTTGCGGTGGTTATTCGCTCTGCACTATTGTGGGTTGCTACCGAAGGCTGGCATGGCATTCCTATTGTGATTGCCGCTTTTGTAATTGGTAGTGTGGTGTTGCTTTTAGTAAGCCAATACCGAGTGCAGTTATTTAAACGCACCAATAAAAGCGGTGATTGCCTACAACAAGCCATTGTTGATGGTAATTTAGCAGTAGGTGTTCGTTATGCAGGCTTTTTAATTGGTAGTGCATTAGCCATTACTGCTGCAACAGGTATTGCTCCTTATGCTGCCGATAATATTAACGCGAGTTTACTTTACTGGGCGCTAAGTGCCGTTGTTAGTTTGGTTGCTTTCATTTTACTGCACTTACTGACGATTAAAATCATTCTTGCTGGGTGTAATATTTCAGATGAAGTGAATCGTCAAAAGAATGTGGGTGTTGCCGCTATTTCTGCAGCTGTGTCATTTGCTGTCGGGATCACTATGGCCACACTACTGGGTGCATAATCACGTGTCATCAACTCAAGCTTCCCCAAGTAAATTTAATTTACTTGGGCATGATATTTTACTGATCACAGTTATGGCCGTACTCGCAGGGTGCGGCCTTATTTATGAATATTTACTATCTCATTACGCTGGCCGAGTACTTGGTTCAGTTGAGAGTGCAATTTACGCCATGATAGGCACTATGATTGTAGCTATGGGGATGGGGGCATTTTTAGCGCGTTGGTTTAAAGATGCCTTTACCGCATTTGCTTGGCTAGAAAGCATTATTGCGCTCATAGGTATGGGCTGTATATTAGCCATTGCCAGTATTATTGCTGTAAGCTATTCACTCCCTCATTTATTCTCAAGTATTTTTAATATTCCCCCTGATGTTATTCTTAATGGTTATGTGTTTCAAAAGCTGCAAGAGTGGTCGCGCTTTTTACCTTATGTATTTGGCTTAATATTAGGGTTATTTATTGGTATGGAAATACCGCTTATTGCGCGTATTCGCCAGCATGTTTATGGACGTTTTTTAGAAAATAACGCCGGCACTATATATGGGGCTGACTATATTGGCGCTGGTATTGGCGCGGCAATTTGGGTGAGTATTATGCTCGCGATGCCAATAATGCAAGCCGCCGCTTGGACAGCGCTATTTAACATTATTGCCGGCCTTGCCTTTTTATGGCGTTACCATAGCTATGTACGCTTTGCTAAGTTGCTATTGGTTTGCCATATATTACTGCTGGTGTTATTCGCTTTTATTTTGCAGTTTGGTAGTAGCTGGATGGATAACCTAAGTAACGTACTATACAAAGATAAAGTTATTTATTCCCAAGCAACGAAATACCAGCATGTGGTGTTAACCGAACGCTTAAGTAAAAATCAGCCACAGCCAATCACCGATCTATACTTAAATGGTCGTTTGCAGTTCTCTAGTGTAGATGAGCAAATATATCACTCAATGCTGGTTTATCCTGCAATGCTCGCATCTAATCGCCATGACCGTGTTTTGATTATTGGCGGCGGCGACGGGTTAGCCATGCGAGATGTATTAAAGTGGCCGGTTGAGGAAGTGACCTTAATTGATCTAGATGGACAGCTACTTAATTTATTTGGTCATAAAGATAACCAATACACACCGCCTGAAGATATTAAACAGCGACTAGTGGCACTCAATAATGAATCGATGCATGACCCGCGAGCAAATATTATTGTGGGCGATGCATTTTTAGAAGTTGAAAGGCTGCTGGATCAGGCTAAGCAGTTCGATACTATATTAATTGATTTACCTGACCCTAATCACCCCGATCTGAATAAGATGTACAGCGATTATTTTTATAATCATGTACGTCAATTGTTGGCACCTGATGGTGCTATGGCGGTACAGTCAACCTCGCCTTATCATGCAAAAAAGGCATTTTTAAGTATTGCTAAAACGGTGAAAGCCGCAGGTTTTGATTATGTAGAGCAATATCAGCAAAACATTCCTTCGTTTGGTCAGTGGGGGTGGACTATTGCTACTAAAATGGGGCAAGCACCAAGTGCACGTATTAGCAATATAACGGATATGCCAGTGCCATCTCGGTGGATTAGTAAAAAATATTTATTAGCCAGTTTTGCATTTCCTAATAACTATTTTGAACAAGTTAACGATATTGAAGTCAATAGGTTAGGTTCTGGTCGTTTATATGATTATTACCGGGCTGCTTGGCAAATAGAAAGTGAATTGTATAAAAATTAATAAAACATGGTTGACATAATATGTCGGCCATGCGAATCTTAACTCAGACATAATATGTCAAACGACAAAAAGGCAGAGACATGGAATTAAATGAACTTTCAATAAAATTAGCGTCTTTTGAAACTGAGGGTGCTAACTTTGAGTCTTTCTTGATTGCCAATCCAGGTGAGCAAGATGTTTTACAAGTCATTGTTGATGGAAACGATGAGCTTCCAATTTTTGTTACCCAAACACAAGAGCAACTATTATGTATTAGCTACTTGTTTGGTGAAGACGAAGTAAAAAGCGAGTTACGCGACGAGTTAAACGAAACACTACTGCGTTTAAACGTGCCAATTCCGCTAAGTGCATTTGCCAAAATTGATAATAAATATGCGATTTTTGGTGCACTTTCGGTAAATTCATCATTAGATGACGTTACCCACGAACTAGTCACGTTAGCAGATAACGCAATTGATGCACTAGAAGCCGTGACCTTGTATTTAAACGATTAGGATACCCGCATAGGTAAGTGCTGATTGCTAATAGTATATGGCTCTCGCTTTACCTAATAGGATATAAACAAGTTTTTGGAGTTAAGATTATGAGTATTTTAAAAAAATTATTTACAGCGGTACGTGGTGGCGCGCGTGAAGCGGGCGAAGCAATTGTTGATGCGAATGGTATTCGTATTTTTGAACAAGAAATTGCCGATGCACAAAATGCACTGAATCGTGCTAAAAAAAGCCTGACAGAAGTAATGGCTAAAGAGATGCAAACTAAGCGTAAAATTAGCGCAGTAGATGCATCAATTGCTGAGCACGAAGCGTATGCAGGTCAAGCCCTTGAAAAAGGGAATGAAGCATTAGCATTAGAAATTGCAGAAAAAATAGGTGACTTTGAAGCTGAGAAAGCCGAACACGAGCAAGTATTAGCGGGCTTTACTAATCACATAGTGACATTGAAGCAGCAAGTTAAAGATGCTGAAAAATCAATTAAAGAAAACCAGCGTCAGCTTACTATGGTTAAAACCACAGAAAGCGTGCAACAAGCGACAATGGCTGTAAATAGCACGCTTAATACTAATAGCTCGTCGATGACATCAGCTCGTCAGTCGCTTGAGCGCATTAAGCAACGCCAACAAGACCGTACTGATCAATTAGGTGCTGCAAAGTCTCTAGAAGCAGATGTTAATGGCGATGATTTAAAAGCTAAAATGGCTGAAGCGGGTATTGGTGATACCAATCCAAAAAGTGCTGATATTTTAGCGCGCATTAAAGCGAAGCAAAATAGCTAACATTCAAAACCATATTAAAAAGGTAACCGAGTTTTGCTCCGTTACCTTTTTTGCTTACAGAGGCACCTTATATGTTTAATTTTTTCAAATCTAAAAAAAAGCCAGAACGTCAGCTTAGTCACGCGAGTGACCTTAAAAAAGGTGACATGTTTACAGTAATTGATTCGTTTGCTTATCCTGCATGGCTCAAAGGCCAAACACTTCGCGTTATTGATGTGCAAACGTATCAGTACCAACATAGTAGTGATACTGAATTCGTACTTGAAACTAACACAGGCCAAGTGGTGTTTTTACAAATAGAACAAAACGATGGTGAGCAGTGGGCTAATTTCTCAATAAAGATTCAGCGTGATGATGTTGATGAAGTATTTGGTTTGGATGAGTTTTCACGTATTTTTGATGAAGAGTCGTTAACGCATATTACAGTTAAAAATACGCCTGAGCGTTTTATGCAGTTTTTAGCTGGAAGTTATCAACAAAGCGAATCACCTTATGTATGTTATTTTCATAATAAAGATTTTCGTGGCCAAGCGCTACCTCGCTATGAGCAAGACGGTGGTGAACCCTGTGAAATGATTTGTTTGGCGTCACCCGATGAAGGGCATAGCGTTAATATCGAAATTTGGGAGGGAGGTGAAACAGAAGTATCACTGACATTAACTCGCCCAATTAGCGATATTGTTGATTTGTTTCCTGGAGATGCCCAGTGAGTGATGCTAAAGACAAGTGGTTGCGCCAAGAGCAAGCTGTGCGCGCCACGCAAATGGCCTTTGATTTGAGTAGTGAGGTACAAAAGTCGATAAAAAAACAAGCCATCGATCAAGAACTCACTCCCTCAGACATGATCCGTAAAATTTTAGGTCTTGATGTAAAGTCTAAAAAAACACGGCAGCGTTTATCGTTTAATTTAAATGATGATGAAATAGCGCAATTGGCTAGTCGGTTTGAAGTTGCAGTAGATGATAAAAGAGCGGTAAAGCAACAGGTCGCAGATCTACTCATTGAGCATACAAAAAAGACTAAGTAACCCTTTTGCCTTCTTTATATAAAATACTTACACTGAGGTTATTATTTCTAAAGAAGTGCAGCTGTGAATATTATATTGATTGCCTACTTACTTATGTTTGCGTTATTTGGCACAGCGGCAAGCTACTTTGTGCGTTTTATATATGCTTATTGGGTACAAAAGAACATGCCTTTGGAATACATTTTTAAGGCTGGTGTATGTATTTTCATGGTAGTGGTTATTTCGGTGTTAATACCACTATTAAATTAACACCGAAACGAACTGCTACTGGTAATTAACGGTTTTACATTGGTTATCAATACATAAAGAGTGAACTTCTAGCACTGGTGAACAGTCATCGAACTCAAGCGCAGTGTTATTTTTTTGTTCTTGCTGAGTGATTTTTTGTGCTAATTGCTCGGCATGCTTTTGAGAATTATTTAATGTTGAATACACAACATACTTACTCGGCCCCCCACAGACACGCGAGCCAACACCTAACACCTTACATTGATAACTGGCTGTGCAACTTTTATTACTTGTAAGCTCATTAAGCTGAGTATTTAAAACAGATTCACTCGCGTTTTGAGCTGTGCTTGGTGTTAGTGCGCTACTGCAACCGCTAAGCAGCATAGTCATGACAACACTGGCAGCTGATAGTTTAATTACGGATGACAAACAACTCATAATCTAATCCTTAAAATACACTTACCGCAGAGCCTTCAAGTTTAACACATTTATTTTCAACGCACTGGGTACTAGGCGCAGTTAAATGTTGGCAAATACTCATCATGCCTTTTTGCGCATTATAAGTACTTTCCAATTGAGTAATGGTATCGCTTAGGGCTGAAACCTGCTTTTGGGGTGCGCTTTGCGTAGAGTACACAATATAATCGCTCGGTCCACCACATGCTCGGCTACCAACAGCATTTACTTTACACTGTGAACTCGTTGAACACTGTTTATCTGCAATTAAGTTGTTAAGCTTATTTTTTGCCGTTTTAATATCATCAAGCGATACTTCTTTTACAGCATCAGCTGGTAACGGCTGTGCAATTTTATTTTGCTTATTCGCTTGTGGTAATTTTTGTTGCGGTATCGGCGTAGACGTATTTTCTACCGCATTGGCTTTAGTTTCCTCAGTGTTAGTTGAGGTTGTTTCCAAGCAAGCCGTTAAGCAAAGCGGTAGCAGTAGAGCGAGTAATGGAGTACGCATAATCGTTCCTGATAGTGATGAATTATTCATCACTATCATACACGGTGCATTCATTACAGCAATAAAAACTCTACTATCAACATATTAAAGAGGTGATAAGGAGAATTTTTACGTCAAGCCGCCTTGCGTTAATTTAGCTGGATTGAGTAATGCCTCTAATTCTGATCGAGAAAGGTCGGTTTCTTGCTCGGCGATATCAATAATTGGCTGTGCTTGCTGATAAGCTTGCTTGGCAATTTTTGCTGCTTTTTCGTAGCCAATAACAGGGTTTAGCGCGGTCACTAAAATCGGGTTTTTAGTTAATGCTTTATCAATCTGAGTTTGATTAACTTTAAAGCTAGCAATGGCTTTACCTGCCAAGGCTTGCGCACTATTAGCGAGTATCTCGGTACTTTGCAAAATATTGTAAGCGATTACCGGCAGCATTACGTTAAGCTCAAAGTTGCCAGCTTGGCCTGCAACCGTAATGGTCGCGTCGTTACCAATCACTTGAGCGCTAACCATTGCAGCGGCTTCTGGGATCACCGGATTCACTTTGCCAGGCATAATGGATGAACCAGGCTGTAATGCTTCAAGTTCAATTTCTGAAAGTCCCGCAAGCGGGCCTGAATTCATCCAACGCAAATCGTTGACTATTTTCATTTGCGCAACGGCATAGACTTTTAGTTGCCCGGATAAAGCAACAATGGCGTCTTGTGAGCCAATATTATAAAAGAAGTTATCACTCGGGGTAAATTGTATTCCCACCTTTTCAGTTAGCTGTGTAGCAAATAGAGCGGCAAATTGTGGATCGGCATTAATACCTGTACCTACCGCTGTGCCACCCTGCGCTAGCTCACAGACACGTTTTAGCGCATGCTCAATACCGCTAGCTGAATGCTTTACCTGGGATTGCCATGCGCTGAGTGTTTGCTCAAAAGTTATTGGCATTGCATCCATTAAATGAGTGCGCCCAGTTTTAACTATGTGGCCGATGTCTGCTTTTTTTGCTCTAAGGCGTCTGCTAAATTTGCCAGTGCTGGCAGTAATTTTTTATCAACACTAATAGCACTACTTAAAGCAATCGCAGTGGGAATAACGTCATTAGAGCTTTGCCCCATATTCACATCGTCATTTGGGTGAATAGCTTGGTTAGCGTGTTTTGAGGCTAAGCTCGCAATGACCTCATTAGCATTCATATTTGAGCTAGTACCTGAGCCAGTTTGAAAAATATCAACAGGGAAATGCTCATAATGCTTACCATCAATAATTTCTTGGCAGGCGAGGTCGATCGCATTTGCTTTCGTTTTATCTAAATGGCCTAGTTTGAAATTGGCTATTGCAGCGGCTTGCTTAATATACGCTAAGGCAATAATAAATTGCTGCGGCATTGTGAGTCTGCTGATCGTAAAGTTATTAATGGCGCGTTGGGTCTGTGCTTTATAAAGTGCGTCAGCGGGCACGTTGAGTGTGCCCATGCTATCTGATTCTGTTCTAAAGTTACTCATTAGTACTCCTATAAAAGAGAATATATGACATTTAACTACGCTATATAAAAAGATATGGTGCTGTTATTACTATTTACAACGGTATAGCTAAAAAGTAGAGGGCGTCAAGGCAAGTTAACAAGTGGGATTAAAACTAAAAAGTCGACTTAAACTGATTTTAAGTCGACTTAAATAATGTATTTATATAAACAGCCGGTTACAAGGCTAAACAGAATTTTAATTGTAGCCAAGAATAAATATTTGGTCTGTTTCATGTTTGTTTTGTGCCTTTTGAGTATTTTTTACATGAGAAAGTAAGTCGATAACCGTTGCTCTACAATCTGTTTCATAACTCGTTTTATCTAGGCTTTTGTCTGTAACTGCCATTGCAGCATCTACTGCGGTGTAAGGTGAAATATACATAATGTTATCCTTTTGTAGTTTAGTACTCATTAAGTGAGTAATTTAATAAAAGCATATAGCGTACCAGCTCGGTAAATATAATTTAACGTATTGAAATTAAGGTTATTTTATTATTTTGGTTAATTTACTCACGACAGAATAGCTGAAATTTGTTTTACTATTGTTCATTCATTTGCAATTTAGGTGCACCAGCATGAGCAAACCGTTTTCACAAGCCTGCGAAAATAATAAAAATCATATACTTAAGGCTTTGCAGCCTGCATTGCAAAATGCAGCATCAGTACTTGAGATAGGCTCGGGGACGGGTCAGCATAGCGTTTTCTTTGCCAAAAAATTGCCACATTTACAATGGTATACCAGTGACCGAGAGGTTAATCATCAAGGAATAAAGTTATGGCATGATGAGGTGCAACTGGCAAATTTGCATCTGCCCTTATTACTAGACCTTAACGATCCTTGGCCAGTGAACAAAGTGGATGCGATATATACTGCCAATACTTTTCACATAGTGAGCTGGAAGTTAATTACGCGTTTTTTTGCTGGAGTAAATCAGCACTTAAACCAGCAAGGGGTGGTGTGTGTATATGGCCCTTTCAAATATAAAGGGGAGTTTACCAGCCCCAGTAATGATGAGTTTAATAGTTTATTGCAAAGTCGCGATCCGCTTAGTGGTATTCGTGATTTCGAAGCGGTTGAGCAACTTGCAGTGAAATCAGGGCTTAAGTTACTCAGCGATACGGCGATGCCTGCAAATAATCAGTTACTCATTTTTAAACGGCAATAAAGTGCTACATTGTTGTTTGTAAATTTCGATATGTTGGCATTCGCGTTCTAAGTAATCTGCAATGGCATTATTAAAATCGGGGTGAACAATGTGATGGGCAGAGTAAGTGATTATCGGTTGAAAACCACGAGTGATTTTATGCTCTCCTTGTGCCCCAGCATTAAAGCACTGAATGTTATGCTTAATAGCATAGTCAATTCCTTGGTAATAACACAGCTCAAAGTGAAGCGAATCTACCTCTTCACTGGCGCCCCAATAACGGCCGTAAAGGGTATTTTCACCAATTAAGCTTAAGGTGGCGGCAATTACTTGCTGGTCTCTTTTGGCTAGCATAATGAGCAATTTGTCAGCCATTAAAGCGTGTAGCAAGCTAAAAAATTCACTGTTTAAGTAGCCTAAATGACCCGATCGTTTTAAATAAGTGCGTTGATAAAACTCACAAAAAAGATGCATTGTGGCAGCAGTAATTTGTTCACCTTTAAGCCATTCAATACTGATATTTTGCTCTGTGATTTTAGCGCGCTCTTTTTTTACCGCTTTACGCTTACGGGCATTAAAGGTTTTTAAAAAATCGTCAAAATCTTTAAAGTTATTATTAAACCATTGAAACTGCACGCCGGTTCTTCGCATCGCACCGGTATCATCAAGGTGGCTGGCTTGTGCTTTATCGCAAAAGTTTACATGCCAGCCTGACCATCCCTGTTCTGCACAGTGGCTTTTAAGCTGCTCTGTTATGTACTCATATACTAGTTTTGGATTGCTATGCATAATACGTATTCTTTGTCCCTCAATCGGGCTAAAGGGAATACCGCACAGCCATTTAGGGTAATAATCTAAGCCATTTTTTTCATAAGCTTCTGCCCATGCCCAGTCAAATACATATTCACCGTAGGAGTGCGCTTTTAAGTAGCCAGGTGCAAGCGCAATGAGTTTATCACCTTCATAAACGGCTAAGTGATGAGGCTGCCAACCTGTTTTTGCGCTTACACATTGGCTTTGCTCAAGTGCGTATAAAAAAGTGTGTTGAGTAAAAGGATCATCGCCAAAAAAATGATGCCATTGTGTTGCGTCAATCTGGTTGATGCTATTAAACCATTGGTGAGAAAAGTGGCTCATAATAATAGCCTTATCTTGGTACTGCGAGCATAAGTACATAAGGAAAAAGAGGTGCTTAAGTTATAGCGCGTGATTATTATTAAGTTATTGATAAATTTTATATGTGGGTATGTGTTCATTTAACATAGCAATATACGCAAAGACATTCTGAGAGCTTATCGAGTTATAGAGGTTTTGCAAGATGTTGATTAAATATAATACTTTCAAATTAGCGTTGTTCTTAGGTTTGATTTTGATGGCAAAAGAAATACTGAGTCATCTTTATTTAGACTTGAGCTGCTAAGATTAGTTTATAAAAAGGTGTAATCAAAAAGCTTATACTAAAGCTAATTATTACCTAATTAACTTCGAAAATAAACGGTCCTAACCTAGGCGTATATTTTAAAGTGGTAGCTGTTTTTTACTGAATGATTGCTTTAATACAACGGTTGATTCTATGTTGGCGATACAGCTTAAGCTTCCTAGTTGGTGCTTTACAAACTGCTCATAACTTTCTAAATCCTGAGAGATAATTTTTAATAAATAGTCGTGGCTGCCTGAGATCACAGAACACTCAAGTACATGCGGTAGCTTTTTTACATGTTGTTCAAATTGTTGTGCGGCACTCACTGAGTTTTGGCACAGTCGCACGAAAGCATAAACCAGTACATTAAGGTTGAGTGACTTAGGGTTAATAGCAGCGTGATAACCAATAATAACCTGTTCTTGCTCAAGCTTTTTAATGCGCCTTAGAGTAGGAGTATCCGAGAGATTTATAGTATTGGCTAATTCTGATACCGACATTCGAGCTTGAGATTGCAAGGCAACGAGTAGCTGCTGGTCTTTATTATCTAACATATTTGTAGAATCTTATTAATTATCTATCTAATAATAGTGATTATTGCTAACAATGACTGTTTTTACTATTTTTTTTAGCGCTTTAACCTCTGGGATCTTTGTTAGCATTAAAAAATAATAATAACAGGATATAGTCATGAGTTCTTACACAGCTAAATTTGATAATTGGATTAGGTCTGAGTTTGTTGCCCTAAACTCTCAATTAGAGGAGTTGTATTGGCAGCAAGCAGATAAGGCAAATGTTGAAGGGGTCGGGGATAACTTAAAGCAGACTTTGAAAGAGCAAGGTAATGCGCTGATCAGCGATTTATTAGTCGAAGGTAATACCGACGAAGGATTTGATAGCGCATTTGATTTACTTGGTAATGTAGGCTTGTTCATGGCGGCTTGTCGTAGACATGAAATTACAGAGCCAAGCAGAGAGAATAGTTCACCGCTGATAGAAGCATCGGCGCTTGCTATGCATATTGGTGCTTCTATTGGAGTAACTCCTCGTTTTGCCACCGCACATTTAACCACTCATAATAAAGCCATTAATGGCATCTATAAACGGTTTACAAATCTTGATGATGAAGCCCTTTTTTTAGATTACAACACCCAAGGTATTTTAGCGTATAAACGTGCGAGTGATGCTTTACTAAAAATATTGCCATTAGGCATTTCACATCCTGTCACGGCTGAACTACTTGAGGTGGTTAAAACGGCACTTATTGATGTAATAGCGTCGAATAATGCTTTGTATACTCAACTTGATACCGAGCGTTTTTTTAATTGTGTACGCCCATATTACAAGCCTTACCGGGTAGGTAAAGAAGTTTACCGTGGTGCAAATGCTGGAGATTTTGCCGGCATTAATGTTATTGATATGCTGTTAGGGCTTTGTAGTGCCAATGAGCCGAGTTACTCGCAAATGCTGGTGGATAAATTTTTATATATGATGCCAGAGGATCAACAAATATTGCGAGAAGCCATGCGTATGCAAAGCTTTATGGATGACTTCTTAAAAGCCGAACAATATAAACACACAGAGTGGTTTCAAAAGCACGGCAAACTATTTATACAAGTGTGTAAATTACATGGTGACACCGCTATCGGTCATCATAACCAACTGGTCGAAAAGTTTATTGCCCAACCGTCACAGCAAATGCAACAACAGCATATTGATAAAGTCACTGCCAGTGGACCGCCTTTGCCAGTATTACTCGATTCCTTAGCTAAATTAAGAGATAGACGTGCAGCAGCTAAGCGAGACGATATTAATACGCGCTTTGATGACTTAAATACCCTAAAGCAATGGATAAATTAATATGGCTAAAAATGACTTTTGTATGCCACAGGGTTGCTATTTATTAAGCCACTCTGTTGGTCGACCTTTAAAAAGTACTTTAGAAAATGCTACTGAGCATTTTTTTACTCCTTGGCAGGAAAGTGCCAAGGAGCCATGGCAGCAATGGCTACCAGCTATAGAAAAGTTTACGGGTGCTTTAGGGCAGCTATTTAATGCGCCAAGTGAGCAGTTTTGTCCTCAGGTTAATTTATCTAGCGGTTTAACTAAATTGCTTATGTCGCATCCCGTGTTTAATAAACCACACTGCACAGTATTAATGGCGCAGGCCGATTTTCCAAGTATGGGGTTTGTAATGCAAAAAACACTCCCTGCGTGTGCAACAATACGTTATATCCCCGAGCATGAAGATTTAAGTGACAGGCAGGTATGGCAGCGATATCTAACTCCAGAGATTGATGGTGTGTTTGTCAGCCATGTTTATTCTAATACGGGTGTACAAGCTCCTTTAAACGATATTGTGGCGCTTAGTAAAGTCACGAATACACTCTCAATAATTGATGTGGCGCAATCGGCAGGGGTTATCCCTGTCGATCTAACGGCGCTAAATGCCGATTTTATGATTGGCTCAAGTGTGAAGTGGTTATGCGGGGGGCCAGGTGCGGCCTATTTATGGGTAAATCCACAGCAAATAACGCAATGTGAACCAAAAGATGTTGGTTGGTTTTCACATCAAAATCCATTCGAGTTTGATATTACGCATTTTCAATATAACACTAAAACACTTAGGTTTTGGGGGGGACGCCTTCTATACTCCCTTATGTTATTGCTGCTAATAGCATTGAATATATTGCCCAGTTTGGTGTGGATAAAGTGAGAGCGCATAATTTAGCGTTGTTAACGTTACTTCAGCAGCAGCTGACTGCTTTTTTAGTATCGCCAAACGATAAAGATCAGTGCAGTGGTACCGCTATTCTAGATTTTGCAGAGCATCAACAAACCGTATTAGCGGCATTGGAGGCAGCAAACATAAGTGTGGATGTGCGCAAACTCGGTATTCGTATTTCACCGCACATATACAATACAGCGTCAGAGATCCAAACGTTTATTGCTACGGTGAAAAAGGCAGTTAAGGCTGCTGATTAAGCTGTTGTTTTTTTTGAGTGAGAGCCGCTATTTGTTGCTGTGCTTGTTTTATTTGCGGTTCAAATCTTTGTTTAAGTGCCGCAGTTTCTGTTGCAATTGCATCTGCAATCGAATTAGCGCCTAAACGATTTGCTTTATCTTGGGTCATGTACCCGACTTGTTGTTTTTTTTGTGTGTATTCTTGTTGGTATTGCTTTATTTTAAGCTCAAGCTGCACAATATCGCGCTCTATTTGTTGCACCTCTAGGTAGTCATCAACTGAGGTATCGATAACTAGGGCGTTTTCAGATTGCAATGCATTGGTTTGCATAATGTTGACGTTTTTAAGCGTGATCACTTTAGCGTCTTTAGCGCAAGGAGTTTGACTGAAAGTCGGCACCCCTTTAATGGTGCATTTAAAAACCGTCACTTCATTTGCCATGCTGACAGTGCAGGCACCTAAAAAACACAGTAGTAATATTAGCTTTGCCATGGTTAAACCTAAGCTGGTTTAAAGTACCGTTTATAATGCACTAAGTTGTAACACCATACAATTTGTTTAATTTAATAGCCTAAGTCAAGTATGCCTTCCAAAACGAACAATTCCATAGGTTGTTAAAATTTAGGCACAAAAAAACCACAATTAAGTGGCTTATATTCAGTAATGGTTGAGAGGGAGGGATAGACTTACTTACATCCATGTAACCAATCGCTACGCGACGCTTGCAGCGGCCGAAACTGTTCCAGACATTTTATCGAACCCTGTCGAGAGTTCTCACCCTCCCAATTAGCGGCAAAGCTTATTTTTGGGCACAAAAAAACCACAATTAAGTGGCTTATATTCAGTAATGGTGGAGAGGGAGGGATTCGAACCCTCGATAGAGCTACAAACTCTATACTCCCTTAGCAGGGGAGCTCCTTCGGCCACTCGGACACCTCTCCGACGCATTATTCTGCGTATTATTAATCGGGATAAAGCCAATTAATAAAAATAAGTGGTGGAGAGATAGGGATTTGAACCCTAGAGGGGCTATAAACCCCTGCCGGTTTTCAAGACCGGTGCATTCGACCACTCTGCCATCTCTCCACGTCGTGATGCAGGATAATACTTAGGAGAGTAGTCTGTGTAAATAGCAAAAAGATCGTTTGCTTAAAAAGTGAGCGTAAATGCGGTTTTTTTTATAAATAATGAAGATTTAAGGTGATTTTTAGCTATGAGGTGGCTGGCAGCAAACAGGAGGAGCTAAAGAAGAGTCTTCATTAGAGGTTGGGTGTTTGCTGCAACAATACAAAATCATGGTTGGGTGATTATTTGTATTGAATTGCACCGCCAAGTGCTAATTTTTTTCCGTAACGGTTAAGTTTAGCTAGCATTTTTGCTTTGCGATTAGTTGGCTTAACGGCAACGTGAGTTGTGGCTGTTTGGTTAAGTGTATTAATTGGGTTCATTTTATTCGCTCCATGGTTGTGTCTGTTGAAAACATGTGCATTTTGCACGCAGGGTGGTTAAAAATAAAGCGATAAAAATTACTGGTGAGGTATTAGTTTTTTTAATCCGAAACCGTTTTATTAATTTGTCGTTTAACTACTGGTTTATTATTTTTTGTATAATTATTCATCTGGGCTCATTGCCGTGTCGCTTTTATATGGGGTCTTTTCGATTTTTTTGAGTTTAAACTGTTTATGAAAAGAGTTTTTTGAATATTTATTCAGATTAAATTATTTTGTATTTGTTGAGCTTAGTTTTGCTTTATTCAAAGATTTAACATGTTATTTATAGGTGGTTAATTATTTATCAGATAAGAGCAGTAAATAAACGATAAAAAATAGTGTTGCGAAGTTTTTAAATTATAAAAAAAGTGCCTAGGTTACTAGGCACTTTGGAGTTAGTTGCGTTTTAAAGCGCTTCTAACTGGGGAGCGCACCATCTCATGGATATAAATCTAAAAAGATGGGTTTAATTATATTTGCAATTTGGGCTTACAATCATCAGCTTGGGCGGTATTTTAAGTGATCTAGAGCGAAGCGAAGATTATACTTTGGTTTGTATTTTACTATGAAGCCACAAAACAATGCTGCACAGCAAGAGTAGATCCGCTCAACAGTCTATTATTTGAGTTAAATGGTTTTAAATAGGGTATAAAACGCAAAATGCGGCATAGCTTAAAAGCAAATGCCGCAAAGGGAGATTAATGTGGGGTATTACTCTATTAATGCTGTTTAATAGTAAATAACTCATAACCCTTAAGTGCAGGAACTTGGGCGGTTAGTTGCGTTTCTTGTTGCGCTATTGCAACAAAATCACCACATAATGAATTTGCACGCTTTTCAAGTGTTTTGGCATGCAGCTCTACTTTTTCTTCTATTTGTGCGCCCATATTTTCCATGCGCTCTTCAAATGCTTGCATGTCACCGCCTGAACTCATTAACTCAGAGCCCAATGCCACTAAAATGCTGCCCATTGATTCCATTACTGCTGATTCAACCGCTGTTTCTATTTGCTTTTCAAACTGCTGTTCAAAGTTTTCACCAAATTGAGTAAAGCTTTGTTGGCCCATTACAAAAGTACCTTGCTGATAAAAGGTGCTTTCGACTTCTTGATGAATATCGTCCATTAAGGTTGAAATATTATCGAGGCCGTCAATATTAAACGCATTAGCAACTTCTTCTAGTGCCACACCTGCAATTTTAACCCCTTCAAGGGCTATATTAGCCACTTCAGGTAATTGCACGCGTAAATTGTCAGTGTAGTCGGTCATTGCTTGGCGCTGTGCACTATTTAATGCTACTTGCTCGCCATTGATAGACAGCTTACCTTCAGCGGTAAATAACATGTGCTGATTATCGGCTTTAAAAATTTCTAACTCATTGGGTTTGATGCGTACATCATTCTTAAATTCAACGTTACATTCATCGTTACTAAATGAAATTGAAGAGTCGTTCGTGTTATGGGCCATTGCTAAAGGGGTGCACATTATTGCGCTAACTAATAATAATTTTTTCATGTTTATTCTCTGTTTTTTGCTGATGATAATTAACTTATAACAAGTTTGATGCCAATTATTTTTAATATTTAAAAACAATGAGTTGAGGTTTTTTCAATACTACAAAGCTGAAGGTGAATTCATTGTAAATGCTAAAATATGGTCAAAATAACCAATAATTAAATGCTAATAAATAAAATTTATCGATACGATAAAAAACTCTCACTTTCCACAATTCAAATTTAGCGCTATTTATTCACAATACTGACACAGAGACTATTTAGGATAGCGATGTGGCTTTATTTTGACGTAAATTTTTACAGTGAATTTATGTTGAACATTTTAATTTCACCAATTATCGCGATATAAAAATCGGAGGTTGGTCTCAAGCACTTTATGGAGTGGGTTGTGGGTAAGACATTTAGTTACGATGCGCTAGATGATGATTTTGTTGAAGACGAATACGAAATGGTCGGGCGTAATCAACACGACAAGAAAAAGCAAAAGGTAAAAAGAAAGTTAGAGGATTACCTTGAGCAAAAACGCTTGCGTAAAAACCTAGGTGAAGATGACTTAAACGATTATATTGATTAGGTTTTCGCTAGTACAAATAAGCGCTATAGTTGGCAATAAAGAGGCTTTGGGCCTCTTTATACTTTTTAGCGGTCAAGCTTTAGCTGCGAGCAATGCTTTTTCAATTACTTTTTCTAGTTTTTCAGGTTTGGTAATGGGCGCAAACCGTTTAATGGGTGTGCCATCTGCCGCTACTAAAAACTTAGTGAAGTTCCACTTAATTTTTCTTGTTAAAAACCCCGGTAGTACAGATTTTAAATAGCGAAAAACTGAATCTGTATGTTGGCCATTTACATTCACTTTTTCTGCGACTAAAAAATTAACCCCGTAATTTATTAAACAACCTTGCGCTATTTGCTTAGCGTCACCAGGCTCTTGTTGACCAAATTGGTTACATGGAAAGCCTATAATAACCAAACCTTGGCTTGCATATTTTTCGTGTAATGCTTGCAATGATTCATATTGATAAGTTAATCCACATTCACTTGCGGTATTCACTATTAATACAACTTTACCTTCAAACTCTTTAAAGTCGATTGGCTGGCCTTGCAGACTAGTAGTCTTTAGTTGATGGAATGGGTGCATATAAATACGCTTATTATTTGTTTATTTTGCATAGTCTAACCTTTGTGTGATGATCTACAAAATCTAAGTCACTTCTAGAGCGCTTGCTGCTAATTTAAAATTAAAAACAGCCCCATTCCGGCCAAGGTCGTTAAGTAAATATTATGGGTTTTGTAAGCAACAATAACAGCAACGATAGCTGCACTGAGATAAGGGGTTTGCCAGTTTAGGTTTATACCCTCGTCATTTATAAATACAATTGGCACCCAAATCGCCGTTAGTACCGCAGGTGCACTAAAGCTTAAAAATTGCTGCATTTTTGGCCCTACTTTAAATGGTAAGGCGCGGTGTAAGAATAAATAGCGAGTAAAAAAAGTAATACATGCCATTAGTAAAATAGTGGTCATCATCTTTTGGCATCCTTATTTTGCACTAATCGGGTAACAACGTAACCTGCGCTCATTGCTAGAAGCGCAGAGCATACTAACCACAATTCAAAGCCTGTGCTTTTTAATAAAGTGGCACTGATCCCTGCAACAATAACAGTGACTAAAGTAGCTAAGTTTTTTATCCCTGGAACTACTAAGGCAATAAAAGTCGCTGCAATTGCAAAATCGAGTCCTAGATTGGTGAGGTCTGGGAGCATAGTACCGGCTACAATGCCAATCAGGGTCCAAATATTCCACGCAATATAAAAGCTAAAACCTGCGCTCAATGCATAAATTAAACGGGTTTTAGTACGATAGGCGCGCGGGTGGTGCGAAAAAGCAAATAGTTCATCGGTTAATACAAAGCTGACAGGCAGGCGCCAACGCATGGGTTGCTCAATTACTTTGTGACGAACCGCCAAGCCATATAAAAAGTGGCGAGAGCTAATAATAAATGTGGTAAATAGAATGGTTAGTAGGGGGTGTTACCAGCAATGAGCTCTATTGCAACCAGCTGTGCCGAGCCCGCAAATACTAGTAGTGACATGGCTTGAGTTTCAAGGGGAGTAAAGCCGTTTTGTATTGCCAACGAGCCACATAAGATACCCCAAGGAATAACCGCTAAACACAGCGGTAGCATATCTAAAAAGCCTTTTAATACTGGTTTTTTAATTGACTGCATGTGTTTGACTCTGTGCATAGGTGGAAAGACTCATCGGGATACCTTAATATTGAGAAGCTAAAATAGTTAGCGTTTTAGATGATACTTTTTTTAGGGAAGGTGCAATGTTTAAGGTAAAAGTGTGGGATGGCTTTGTAAGAAGCTTTCATTGGTTATTAGTATTGAGTATTGCTGCGCTTTATTTTAGTGCAGAAGAGGGCATGATCGAACTTCATTTTGTGGTTGGCTTTTTTACTTTAGCGCTTATTTCAACACGAATTATATGGGGCCTATTTGGCAGTAAAACAGCAAAAATATCGGCATTACTGCACTCTCCTAAATCGGTGCTTGCTTCTTTTGCTGGCAAAAAAACAAATGAGGTGGGCCATTCTGCACCTGGT
Organism: Pseudoalteromonas sp. KJ63-1; assembly: GCF_055808145.1. The sequence goes on from NZ_CM147855.1 coordinate 3,406,202, forward strand.
AGCTATATGGTGTTATTATTTTTTATTCTGATCATAGCGCAGCTAGTAAGCGGTTTAATGAGCAGTGATGGTATTTTAACTGATGGCCCGTTAGCGCAGTATGTATCGAGTGACACGATTGATTTGGCCAATTGGCTGCACCATATCAATTTTGATATTTTATTTTATGCGATTATTTTGCATGTTGTGGCTATTATTGCTTACAAAATTAAAGGCAAGCCTTTGGTCAAAGCAATGATCACCGGCAATAAAGCACTAGCAACAAAAAGCTCAGAACCAGAGACAAAGTCACCGTGGATTGCATGGGTTATATTTTTGCTACTACTAGTTTTATTAATGAGTACATGGGGAAGTGAGCATTTAAGTTATTTGCTTAGCTAAAAAAATGGCGCTAATACAGCGCCATTTTTGTTTTTATTAACATTATTTACTAGTCTTTGAATTGCTTATGGCAATCTTTGCACCCTTTAGCCCACGCACCAAACGCTTTACCAATAACAGCTTTGTCACCTGTTTGAGCTGCTACAGCAAGTTCATCAGCATATTGTTGAAATGCTGTCGCTTTTTTCATAAAAGTATCGTTTTCAGACCATACCGCAGAAAGTGCTGATGTATCACCCTTGTCAGTGCCTGCGTAAAAAGCTTCCCAAGGCATTTTAGATAATGCCGCTGCGTTATTTGCACGCTGCTTAAATTGCTCTGCATCAAAAGGAACTTTACCTTTAAGCATGGCACCCATATCGCCTATTTGAACTGAAATCATAGAGAACGCAGCTTGGCGATACTCAATCGCATCACTCGGCTCTTTAAATGCAGAATTTGCAGACACGCTAAGTGCGCATGTAGATAGTAACGCCCCGATAAATACTTGCTTCAATTTCACTTTACTCTACTCCTTTGACGGTTATTTGATTGTATTTGTATATTAGCTAACGCTTTAATTCAAGTTAAAGCGATGTCTCTAGTCGTTTATATCAATATCAGCAAATATCATTCCTCGACGCATACTGCGGGTTGCCAAAAAAACCTCGCCAAGTAATGACATAAATGCACATATTAGCAATGCCATGGCACCAACAAAACAACTACCAATAGTGACACCTAAATTAATCGACTGTATGTGCGATAAAAATAACAGCATAACCACGGCACATACTAATAATGCGCTTAAGACACTTAAGCTGAAGGCTATGTGGATACATCGAGAACGTTTTAGGAGCGCTCTTAATTCTGTGGTTAAGGATAAGTTAAACTCCTCATCCGTACTAACTTTTAATTTTCGTTCTAACTGTCTGGCCCTGTCTGTAATACGTGCTAAACGGTTGGATAGCACCCCAAGTGTTGCTGCAATACCTGTAATTAAAAAAACAGGGGCAACGGCTGTTTGAATGACTTTAGCCATAGTTAAAATATTAATTACATCATTGTTCATTTTTTTCTCAGTGTTTACATTTTTGTTTACATTTTTTTACAAAGTTGGCTGCTTCTTTTTGGTGTTTTAAATCAGTTGTTTACGCTATTTTTGTAAGGTGTTCTGTTTTTTATGTAATTTTAATGTAGCAATGCTGTTGCTCATACAAAGGTTGGCGTTTTATATTCGGTTACATAGCCAAAGAATTAAATATAGCAAATACAATAATACATAACCTATCTTAGGGGAAACAATGTCTAACAATATAATTAAAAGAACAGCAATCGCGACAGCTGTATCAAGTGCACTTGTGGCAACGATTGCTAATGCTGCGACTTTGCCTGACGCTACAATGACCAATAAATACGCAGAGCAAATTAAGGAAATAGCTGCTGATAAAAAAGCACCTTCTGCACATATGATCGTTCTTAAGGCAAAAACGTCTGTCGATGCAGTTGCTGCTGGGACTTACCAATCATCTTCTAATCGAGAAATAACGGCGCAGATTGAGCAGCTTCAAGATATGATGACTGTTGAGTTAAATAGCTTAGATTTTAATGCAAAAGTAATTGGTAAAACTAAAATTTTAGCGCCAACCTTAATTGTTCAAGCAACCCCAGAAGCGTTAGCTCAAATTTCAAAAGATGATCGCGTTGCTAAAGTTTTACCAATGTTCGATCGAGAATTACATGTTGCTGCGAGCTCTGAATATATCAATGCTAAACCACTTATTACTGATGGTATTGCAAGTGGTAAAGGCCAACGTGTTGCAGTGCTTGATACAGGTATTGACTATACGCATGAGGCGTTTGGTGGTGAAGGTACAGTTGAGGCTTACCTAGCTGCACAGGCTGATCCAACTTCAGTTGCATGGCCTCAAGGTATCGTGCAAGGTGGTTACGATTTTATTCGTGATGATGCAGATCCTATTGAAAATGACGCGGCTAACTCTCCATCAACGGGTGATCCAACAGATCACGGTACATCATCTGCAAACTCAGTAAACGGTATTGCACCTGATGTTGAGTTATATGCATATTCTGTATGTGGTGGTGGTTGTCCAAGTGCAGCACAAGCAGCAGCATTAGAAGCGGCAATGGATCCTAACGGAGATGGTGATATTTCAGACCGTGTTGATGTGATGAACATGTCTCTTGGAGGTGAGTTTGGTGACACTTACACTGGTGGTGGTACACAATACTTAGTTCAACGTGCAGTTGAATTAGGCGTAAATATGGTCATTTCTGCTGGTAACGATGGCGACAACCCGTTCCGTATTGGTGGTCCAAGTACTACACCTAATGCACTATCTGTTGGTGCTATGACTCACCCAACAACTGAAGTTGGTATTGCAACAGGTACTGTTGCAGGTGTTGAAGGTAATATCCAGCCATCAAGTTTTGGTCCGCAAGAAGCGTTTACAATTTCAGGTGCCGATATTGAACTAGTTTATCCTGAAACAAACGCAGATGGTTGTACTGAATTTGCCGCAGATGTTGATTTTACAGGCAAAGCAGTATTAATCGACCGTGGCGCATGTGCATTTACTCAGAAAGTATTGAATGCGCAAGCTAAAGGTGCTGAGTTTGTAATGATTGCAAACAACAACGATGATGGTACTCCTGCACCTATGGGTGGCTTTGATGCTGCAGTTACAATAAAAAATGTAGGGGTTAACTTTGCTGCAGGTGCAGCATTAAAAGCTCAGTTAGCTGCTGGCGGTCCTGCGACGTTTGATATCAGCATTGAATTGAAAACAACAGCGGGTGCGGTTGCTACATTCTCATCGCGTGGTCCTTCGATGGATGGCTTATTAAAACCAGAAATTACAGCGCCAGGCACAAGCATTGATGTAGCAGCATCAGGTACTCAAACGGGGACTAATCCTGTGTCGGGTACGTCATTCTCAGGTCCAATTACAGCCGGTGCGGTTGCTATGATCCGTGAAGCACATCCAGAGCGCAATGCGTTTGAGATTAAAGCAACAATAATGAATGCTGCGAACTTAAATGTAACCAATGAACCTCTTGATATAAATCCTGACTCAGAGCTTGCACCAATTAGTATGATAGGTGCTGGTTTGGTTGACGTTACTAAGGCGGTTAATCTACCAGTTGCGGCATGGGTGCATGACGGAAAGTTTGATACTAAACAAGCTGCGCTTTCTTATGGTTTAGTGAGCCTTGCAGAAACAGGCTCTATCACTAAAACGGTAACCGTTAAGAACTTCTCTGCAGATGCAAAAACTTATAATCTTCGCACAGAAGCGCGTTATCAAAGTGATATTGATACTAACGCAGTTAGTTGGGATTTCCCTGAGTCTGTAACAGTTCCTGCAGGTCAAGCGATTAACTTTGATATTACAATGACGGTTGACCCAACTAAATTACCTGTATGGGAATTGGAAAACCCATTCAGTGCAGATGACATTGCAGCAAGAAGTGCAGCATTAACATCAATCGAATTTGATGGTGCGTTAGTATTCGATGATGCATCTACAGATAGCGATCATGATTTACACCTTGTTTATCATGCAATGCCAAAGGCGGCGACTGAATTAAGTTACTCACCTGAAGTTGTTAATAATGAAATGGCATTAGTTATTGAAAACACAGGTCAAACAGAAATTACGCCTCAAGCTGAAAGTGTAATTGCAGTGGGAACAGAAAAAACAATTGAAGAGGCTGAGTTTAATATCCTGTCTACTACTTTCTCTGCGTTTAATTCAGAAGCGTGTGATTCAGGTGTATTTATAACTTCTTCCATTCAATTGCGAGATCCATTAACACATGTATTCCAAGCTGGGTACAGAGTTGAAATCGACACAGATAATAACGGTGTCTCAGATCAGTATATGCAAAACTATAACGATCGTGGTCGTCAGACTGCATTCCCTGGTCGTAGTCGTACTCTAATTGGTACAACTGATGGTGCGGGTAATGATACATTGGCATGGGCTACTCCGCTTTACCATGCGGCAGGTGAAGATACAATTACCTTCTCTGGTTGTTCTGAGTTGATGAATATTGATGCAGCAATGATTGGCGAGCCAATGAACTTTAAGGTATCAGTGGGCTACCCTAGCTATCAAACAGGTGTTTACTTTGAAACTGATAGCGTAACAGGTTCAACGGTATTTGGTGTACAACCTCAGGTACAGATTACTTCACTTGAAACGGGCGAAGCAGTTTCTTCAATTATGCCAGGAGAGAAAGCGGTTGTTTCTGCAAGTGGCCCGTTTGCACTATCGCAAGGTTCAGGCACTAACCTTATTAAAGTTATGGCAGCTGAAGACCTAGAATTACCAGACGTTGAAGCACCAAAGCTGGTTGGCGGTGAGTTTAGTGTTTCAGAAGATGCAGCCGATGGAACTGTGATAGGTGCGCTTACTATTGAAGAGTCAGAGTTAGATTTGGCCATTTCAGAGTATTACGTACAATCAAATACAAATATTGGTCTTGCTGTTGATGCAGATGGACAAATTGTGGTTGCAGATACAACTTTATTAGCAGGTGATACATCTGCAGAAATGGAAGTTGTTGCTATTGATGTTCGTGGTAATGTATCTGAACCTGTAATGGTAGCGGTTAGCATTACAGCGCAAGTAGCACCTGTTGTTACTCCAGAACCAGCGAAGAAAAGCTCTTCAGGTTCACTAGCTTGGCTAACATTACTAGTTGCACCGTTTGCATTTATGCGTCGTCGTAAGCAAAAGTAATATACTAACTTAAATGTTTATAAAAGGGAGCTTCGGCTCCCTTTTTACATAGCTTCACAAACTAAATCTCTGTGCTGTTAAATATTAGGTATATTTAACAAAAATAAAAACTACAGAGATTCTAATCAATGAAACACACTCCATTTGTTCTTACTTTTATATCCTTAGCTATTTTAGGAGGGTGTAATAAAGCCCCTGACGCTGAGCAATCAGCAAAGGTTGAAAATGTAGCTGCTCAAACCGAAGTCATGCCACCGATTGCGAAGAAAGTGCCATATGAAATGACAATCCATGGCGACACTCGCATCGATGATTATTACTGGATGCGTGATGATGAGCGTAAAGCTCCTAAGGTGATTAGTTATCTTGAGGCTGAAAATGCTTACACAGATGCAATGCTTGCGCATACTAAAACACTGCAAAGTAGTTTATTTGAAGAGCTTAAAGGGCGAATTCAAAAAGATGATGACACTGTTCCAGTAAAAGACGGAGAGTACTATTACTCGTCGCAAACTCGCGGCGATAACGAGTACGCTACTTACTTACGCAGTAGTGATTTTGCAGGCACTGATCAAGAAGTTATTTTAGATGTAAATGAATTAGCTAAAGGCCATGACTATTTTGCGGTTAGTGGCCTAAATGTAAGCCCAAATGATAACTTAATGGCGTATGGTGAAGATACGGTGAGTCGCCGTGTTTACAATATAAAAATTAAAGATTTAAGCACTGGTAAATTACTAGAAGACACGCTTGAAGGCACTAGTGGTTATGTTGTGTGGGCGAACGATAATAAAACTGTTTATTACATTAAAAAAGATGCGCAAACCTTACTCGGTTATCAAGTTTATCGTCATACGCTTGGTACATCACAAAGCGATGATGAGCTTGTATACGAAGAAAAAGATACGAGCTATTACACAGGTATGAGCAAGAGCAAAGACGGCTCAGAAATTTATATTTGGCATAGCAGTACTGATGCATCGGGTTTGTCAGTACTGAGTGCAAACGATGTAAATGCTAAGCCAAAGCGTTTAATTGAACGTGAAGCCAACCTTGAATACAGCATTTCAAAATTAGGTAATACTTATTACATTGTGACTAATTTAAATGCGGTTAACTTTCAGCTTATGAAAGTTGATATTGATAAAGCCGGTGATAAAGCAAATTGGCAAAGTGTGATCCCTGCTCGCGAGGATATTAAACTCGAAGACGTTGAGTTATTTGATGACTACTTGGTATATCAACAACGTGAAATGGGTCAATCAACACTGATTGCGCGTAATTTAACATCAGGCAAAGAGTTACCACTAAGCTTTAACGACAGTGCGTACACCATTAATGCGTACGGTAATAACGAATTAAACAGCGATACGCTACGTGTGTATTACACCAGTATGACGACGCCGGGTTCATCTTATGATGTTAATTTGGCCACTGGCGAAAAAACATTATTGAAGCAACAAGCAGTATTAGGTGACTTTAACGCAGAAAACTACGCGTCTGAGCGTATTTTTGTTACAGCACGCGATGGTGTAAAAGTACCGGTGAGTTTGGTGTATCGAAAAAAGCTATTTAAAAAAGATGGCACTAACCCATTATTGCAATACGGCTATGGTTCGTATGGTGCAACAATGGATCCTAGTTTTTCTTCTGCACGATTAACGTTGCTTGACCGTGGTTTTGTATTTGCAATTGCCCACGTACGTGGTTCGCAAATGTTAGGGCGCCCGTGGTACGAAGCGGGTAAATTACTCACTAAAAAGAACACGTTTAACGACTTTGTAGATGTTACTAAGTCATTGGTAGCCCAAGGGTATGGCGATAAAGAGCAAATTTTTGCCCAAGGTGGCAGTGCTGGTGGTTTATTAATGGGCGCAGTGGCAAACCAAGCGCCTGAGCTATATAAAGGTATGGTGGCTGCGGTTCCATTTGTTGATGTGGTTACTACTATGCTTGATGAGACTATTCCGCTTACAACTAACGAGTATGGCGAGTGGGGTAACCCTAACGAGAAAGAATATTACGATTATATGTTGTCGTATTCACCGTACGATCAAGTTAGTAAACAAGACTACCCTAATATGTTAGTAACAACAGGCTTGCACGACTCACAGGTTCAATATTTTGAGCCAGCAAAGTGGGTTGCAAAACTGCGTGACTACAAAACAGATGATAATAAACTACTATTTAAAATAGACATGGAAGCCGGCCATGGCGGTGCTTCTGGTCGTTTTAAACGCTTAGAAGATGCCGCGTTAAATTATGCATTTATGCTTGATTTAGCCGGTATAAAAAAATAGCCACCCCCAAATTCAACTAAGTAATGAGCCAAGGCGTAACGTTAAGTTACGCCTTTTTTTGTGGCAAATTAAAGCTAAACATAGTGCCTTTGCCTATCTCACTTTGAACATTTATTTCACTGTCCATAAGCTTTAATAGTCCACGGCAGATAGCAAGCCCTAACCCACCTTGTTGACGGCCCGCTTTATTAGAATTACTAGCTTGGTAGTGGGGATCAAAAATAGCTTGTAACTCATCGTGTTTAATACCGACTCCGGTATCCGAAACTTGCACAAATAATTGATAGTGGTTACTTCGTCTTACACTAACCTCAATACTGCCCCCAAGGGGAGTATGCCTAATTGCATTATCGATTAAGTTACTTAAAACGCGCTCAAGTTTGGCTATGTCGGCGATGACAGGGAAGTCACAAATTTCTGGCTCAACCGATAAATTAATGCCTTTTTGTTGCGCAACAATACTAAACTTAGCAATACAATCGTAAATGAGCTCTCCTAGGTTAAATGTTTCTTTATTAATGTTTATTTGGCCATTTTCTAAGTGAGCAAGTTCAAAAATTTGCTCTATAAGTTGCTTTAGTTGCCCACAGTTATTTAATGAAACTTGTAAGTATTCTTGCTGTTCTTGTTTACTTAGTTTGTCACCTGACTGATTTAACACTTCTAAAAAACCTTGTAGAGAAGCTAGTGGTGTTCGCAGATCATGGGAGAGATGAGTAAGCAGCTCTTTACGTTGTTTATCACCTTGCTCAAGTGCTTTAAATTGCTCGTTTATACGCGTTATCATCGCTTGAATACTTCGAGCTAGGCTGTGGACTTCGTTGCTTTTTTGATTTGAATAGTGACTTAGTTTTGTATCGGTTAGGCTATAGTTAGTAGCCTCAATATTGCTCACATCTTTTGCAAGACGTTGAATAGGGCTTGTGAAAAATCGCAGTAGAATAAGCATCGCAATAAATAAAAAAACGAGTGTTGAACCTAGCCATATGGCAGCCACTAATAACGAGTCGTTACTTTTTATATTATTGAGTGAGGTGTCGTATGCCTCACCACCAATAATTATATATAAATACCCTTGTAATACATTGTTGTTAAATACAGGCGCCACAGAAAATATTTTTTGTTGCTGTGGGTCTCGTGGGTTATCACCATAAATAGGTGTTGTATTTGGGTTGGCAATCAGCTTTTTTAGCGGCTCTAAATTAACGTGTGAGCGCTTTACTTTTCCGGGTTCTGCGGAGTAAGTCAATATTTTTCCGCGTTGGTCTACAAAGTAAAATTCAAAGGCAGGGCCTAACAGCATTAGAGTATGAAACAGATTTTCAAGGGCTTCGTAATCGTATACGCCTTCTTTTATTAATGGATTGTCTTGTACTAAATGTTCAGCCAGTGCTAAATGTAAGTTTTGTTCGCCATGATGTTTGGAGTTGAGTTCTAATTGTTTACTCCAGCTATAAACCAGCGCACAAATAAAACAAAAAATAACGGCTAACGACACTGCTAATTTTTGGTACAAAGAAAGTTTCATAATAAAAATCTTAATTAAGTTGGTTTGGGTTGAGTTTGTATCCCACACCCCAAACGGTTTCTATAATGGGGGTTGGTTGATGTAATTCGAGCTTTGCGCGCAAGCGATTAATATGCGAATTAACCGTATGTTCGTAGCCGCTGTGTTGGTACCCCCATACTTTATCGAGCAGTTGTTGGCGGCTAAAGACATGATTTGGGTGACGTGCAAAGTACACAAGCAAATCAAATTCGGTGGCGGTTAGGTTAATTGCCTGTTCTGCTAAGTACACTTGATGAGAGTCAAATTCAATGTGTAGCGAGCCAACATAAAGCGTTGTTTCGCCCTTAATCGTATTCTGGTTAGTATTTTGGCTCGCGAGCAATTGTGCTCTGTGTCGCAGTTGGGTTTTTACTCTGGCTTGTAGTTCACGTGCAAAAAAGGGTTTACAAATATAATCGTCGGCGCCCATTTCTAGGCCAATAACTCTGTCCATATCGCTACTTAGTGCTGTTAGTAAAATCACTGAGATAGTTGGATAGTGTTCTTTTATTTTACGACATAAACTCAATCCATCCATTTGCGGAAGGTTTATATCCAGTAAAATAAGCCCGTAAGATTGTTTAGCTATTTTTTTCAAAGCCAGTTCAGCACTTACAACATGATCCACATGTAAATTTAGCGATGTAAGCTGTGTGGTAATTAATTTACCAATTTCTCTGTCGTCTTCAACTATGAGTAACTTTTCATGGCGCATCATTTATCCTCGTAAAAAAGGGGGCTTCCGTGCTCCCCAACTTCCCCATTAAAAGCTGGTATATCGAGGTTGATATTGATAAACGAATTACTGAGTGCGGGTAATAACCACTTTTGCTAATGGGTTATCAAATTTATGTTCAGGGCTAAGCACTGAGCTAGACAAGCCATCTTCATTTGTAACTACACCTGGGTGTCTTGCTACAAAATTAACATCATCACGGGCTTCATTAAAACCTTCTCCGCCATCAGCAGGACCGGGTATCGTACCAGCTGCTTCTGTATTTGCTTCAGTACCTGCATCATAAGCAACGGTAGTGCGAGTTAAAGAGTCGCCGACGGCTAATGAAGATACATCTAAAGCACTAAGACCGGTAAACCCATCATTTGTATTCACCATCATAGTGGCAAGCGACAACTTAAGTGCCTCAAATGAGTCCGTGGTTAATGTAATCGTGGTATTAGCACCAGGTCCAACAAGACCTTCGCTTGATGCGTTGGCTATGGCGTTTTCTAATGCAAGCAGTTGGCTGTTATCGCCTCCTTCAGCTATTGTTTCTAATGCAACTGAGGCCGCATTGCCAATTTGCCAAAGAGTGCCTTCAGTGTGTGCAATAACAGCAATAGGCGATAGTGGCTGCCCCGCGGTTAAATTGCTGACGGTAACATCAAATGTATAGCTTACATGCTCAGGAGTTGGCGGTGTGACAACCTGAACAGGTTCGTTTCTGTCGTTATCGCCACAGGCTGCAAGTGAGGCTGCAAGTGAGGCTGCAAGTGCAACAACCGCGATGCTTTTTTTAAGTTATTTAAAGATGCCATGATAACGCTCCTACTTAACCGTAACGGTTAGCTTAGCCACTGGGTTTAACCATCTGTGAACCGTATTACTTAAATCGCTATTACCTGCGGTTAAATCGTCGTCACCTAACGTGCCTGGGTGAATATGCACGTTAATATTGCTATCGGTACTTGTTAAGCCAGCGCCGCCTGTGCCCGCATCGCCACCTGGGGCTGCAGGAATACCTGGCGTACCCGGTGCACCTGAGCCATCAACAACGAGTTCATTATTGTGCTCAGTGCCTGCATCGTATGCATTTAAGTAAACAGTATAAGTGCCTGCTTCGGTTGGAATTTTCCAGCTATCCAGGCCAACAAAGCCATCGTTTGTAGGCAGTAACATAGCGGTTACCGAGAGGTAATCATTACCATCGGTTGTCATTAGTGTGGCCATGGTTGATGATGAAGGTGCTAATAGGCCTCCTGCTGGGTTTGCAGCCATGTCGCTACCTGCTGCAGTCGCTTGTGCCATTAGTTCTGTAATATTGCCACCTTCAGCCATTGTTTGTAATGCGGTAGAAGCTTCAGTTGCAACTTCAAAAAGCTTATCTTCGCTGTCGTGTGCTGTAACTAGCAGTGGGGTAAAGTGAATGCCTTGGGTTAGGTTGGTTATTGCTAAGTCTAACTCTGCAGCTATGGCTGACTGGTTAGCTACCGCTAAAAGAGTTGCAAGTGTAAATGTTGAAGCTTTCATTTTTATTTCCTGTATGTGATGATTCGAGATAAGTATTGAACAATCGTCTCCAAAAACTCTCACAAACTTATCACTTTTTTATCACAGCAATTTAGGTTGTGATTTTTTACAAATAAATAGATAAGTGGTGTTATATACCTGTGTATAATTAAACCGGATTATAAAAATTAAAGGATTGTGCTATGGAAGAAAATCAAGAAATTAAAGTCGTTAATAAAGATGACCGCACTTGGGCAATGCTATGTCATTTAAGTGCATTAGCTGGGTTTATTGTGCCATTCGGCTCTGTGTTAGGTCCCCTTATTATCTGGCTAATTAAAAAAGATGAAATGCCTATAGTTGATATACACGGTAAAAAAGCGCTTAACTTTCAAATTACTATGGCTATAGCTTACTTTGTGTGTTTTTTACTAATTTTTGTAGCTGTTGGTTTACTACTGTTACCTATGGTCGCTATTTTTTCATTTGTGATGGTGGTTATCGCAAGCGTAAAAGCCAACGATGGCAAAGAGTTTAATTACCCACTTAGCTTAAATTTAATAAAATAAGCGTTTTGATTTACGTTAAAAAGTCGTTCAAACCCAGCTTAATGGCTGGGTTTAGTTTTTAGTCACAAGGGAACAATGCTCTATATAACATTATTTTTTACAGCATTTATATCGGCTACGTTATTACCTAGTTCGTCTGAAGTATTAATGGGTGGGATGATAATGCAAGGTAATACTAACTTATGGCTACTTTGGTTTGCAGCAACCTTAGGCAATGTATTAGGCAGTTGTGTTAATTATTGGCTTGGAACACAAGCATTACGCTTTAAAGATAAAAAATGGTTTCCAGTTTCTGAAAAAGGGCTCAAAAAAGCGCAAAAGCAGTTTAATAAATATGGAATATATAGCTTACTGTTTGCGTGGTTACCTATTGTTGGCGATCCACTAACCGTTATTGGCGGCGTGTTTAAAGTACGTTTTAGTATGTTTTTAGTGCTGGTAACACTTGGCAAAGGGCTACGTTATATAGCTGTAATAGCCCTTGCCGTTGGATTATTTGTGCCAGTCGAGAGTTAGTGACACAGAGTCTGCAAAGCGCAGCGCATGGGGTTTATCCACCCGGGCTTTGGCGTAATTTACACTTGGGTGCGAGTGGCAAACAGCAAGAATTTCAGCAACTAGTTTTTCTAACAATAAAAAGTGGCCTTGTTCAACTAAGCTAATTACTTCTTTAGTAATTACTTTGTAGTTGAGTGCTTGCTCTACTTCATCTGTTTCACAAGCTTGATCAGCCGGATAATGAATTTCTAAATTAATGACTACATCTTGTTTTTTTTCACGTTCATCAGGATTAAAGCCAATAAATGTGCGTAATCGTAAGTTAGTTACATTAATTATTGCGTTAGCCATAGATTATCCTTTGATCAGCTGTAAAAACTCATTACGTGTTTTCGGATCGGCTCTAAAGTTACCAAGCATAACCGAAGTACGCATACTTGAGTTTTGCTTTTCCACGCCACGCATCATCATACACATGTGCTTTGCCTCAACAATGACGCCTACACCTTTGGCACCGGTTACTTCCTCAACCGCTTTGGCAATTTGATGGGTTAGCTGTTCTTGAATTTGAAAACGGCGAGAGAACATATCCACAATACGTGCAAACTTAGACAAACCTAACACTTTGCCATCAGGGATATAAGCAATGTGGCAACGACCAATAAATGGTAATAAATGATGCTCACACATAGAGTAAAGCTCTATATCTTGTATCAATACCATGTCGTCAGCATCTGAGGTAAATACTGCATTATTAGTGATTTCGTTAAGCGTTTGGCGGTAACCTTGAGTTAGGTACTCCATCGCTTTTGCAGCGCGTTTTGGAGTGTCTAGCAACCCTTCACGTTCTGCATCTTCACCGACTGCGGTTATAATTTTTTGATAGCTCTCTTTTAATTCGTTATGCATAAGTTTCTCGTTTATTTAGATGACTTACTTAAGATGGCGACCACCATCAACAGGTAAAGCACGGCCTGTGATGTAATGGCTGTTCAGTAGTAGGTCGATACTATTGATAATTTCTTGGCATCCAGGTTCGATACCCATTAATGATTTTTTCAAAGTTTTAGCGCGGTACTGTTCATCATCATGTTGGTTAAAAATAATTAATGATGGTGCGACTGAGTTCACTTTAATATTAGGTGCATATTTAGCACTAAATGATTTGGTTAAGTTATCCAAGGCGGCTTTGCTGGCTGCATAGGCTAAGTGTTTTGGGCTGCCAGTTTCCACTACGTAATCAGTTAGATGAATAATGTCAGCGGGCTTAGCGTGAGACGCCTGATAATTTAATAGTAAATCTGCACAGCGTAAGTTTACCAAGTACGGTGTTTTTGCATGAATGCGCATCATATTGTCAAACAGCTGTTCAAACTGAGGGTTGTTAGCTTCACAGTCCCAGCTTGATGCATTATGAATTATCGCGCTTAGTGAGTCAGTCTGTGCTTTAAGTAATGTAATAAAAGTATTAATACCCTCATCAGAACTAAAGTCAGCATAAAGACAAGTCGCCCCTTGTTGCTCTAGCAAATCTACAGCTTCATGGCGGGTACGATAAGTAATAATAACCGCTTGCCCTTGGGCTATAAAGTGCTGTGCAAGCGCAAGCCCTATACGTTGTCCTGCACCAGTAATCAAAATCGGGGGTGTCATAAAATATAAAACTCTCTTTTGGCAAGCGCTAAGGTTAACCGTTAAAATTTAAGCCACTTATTTTTACGCCATGTTTACGTAAAATATAAGCGGCTCGATCAGTTAAATCACACTTATAGTATTGATTTAAAAAGCATCGTATATTGTTGGAATAGGCTGGCGCTTGTGTTGTGTACGTTGGTAAATTGCAATCAACGTTTGTTCTACATGTTCTGAAACCGGTTTACCTTCTAAAAAGTCATCTATTTCTTCATAGCTTAAGCCAAGCGCTTCTTCGTCAGTTAAACCTGGTCTATCACTTTCTAAATCGGCAGTAGGTGCTTTTTCAACTAACAGTGCTGGCGCGCCTAATGCTGTTGCCAGTGCTCTTACCTGACGTTTAGATAGGCCAAACAAAGGGGCTAAGTCACAGGCGCCATCGCCAAATTTAGTATAAAAACCAGTAATATTTTCGGCGCTATGGTCGGTACCTACAACGAGTCCTTGGCAAAATCCAGCAATTTCATATTGTGCAATCATGCGTTGGCGTGCTTTCACATTGCCTTTAATAAAGTCTATTTTTTCTTGCGTTGGCAGTGGCAGTTTATTTCCAGCTAAAGTTGCCATTGTTTGCTCATGAAGGGCGTCGGTTGCAGGCTGAATATTAACAGTCATACGGGTGCTGGGCTTAATAAAATCAACCGCCATTTGTGCTTCGCTTTCATCTGCTTGCACTCCATACGGTAAACGCACCGCAATAAATTGATACTGCGTGTCTTGGTGCTCTTGATTAAGCTCATTAACAGCAAGTTGGCATAATCGGCCACAGGTTGATGAGTCTACACCACCACTAATACCCAGTACCAGTGAGGTTGAGTGTGCGGCTTCTAAACGTGCTTTAATAAAGCCTACTCGGCGTTTAATTTCAGCGTTAACATCAATACTAGGCTGAACTTTCATTTCAGCCATAATTTCAGCGCGCATGGCCCGCTCCTTAAAGTTAAAAAGTTTTAATGCTCAAAAAAGAATAGCTATTATGTGATTTCAAATTACACAATTAAAGCCCTATATACTCTTTTATTTTTTTAAGTTCAGCTTTTAGTTCGTTAATTTCAGCAAGTAGGTCATTGAGCTCTTGGTTTTTTAACTCGTCTGTAATGGTTTGTGTTGCTATTGGCTCATCGTTCTCTGCAGAAGGTGCTGCAAATAAATGGATATAACGGCTATCACGCTTACCAGACTCACGGGGAAGTTTTTTAACATGGCTATTTTCAATCAATTGTTCAAGCGATGCTTCAACGTCGTCAATACTGGTAAAGTCAGCTAAGCGAGCGCAACGGGTTTTTAATTCTCCGGGTGTTTGAGCTCCCCGCAATAATAATAAACAAATAATAGCGCGTTGTTGTGCGTTAAATTGTAAGTGGCTAAATTGTGTATTACAAAAGCGATGGTCGTACTTAGATACGCGGCCACAGAGACCTTCATCTTCTGTTACTAGGCGTAAGTCGATTAATTCGGCGATAGTAGTCTGAACTTGCTGTTGGCTTAATTCGAGCACAGGAGCACGGTTTGATTTTTGATTACAAGCATTCGTTAAGGCATTTAATGATAGCGGGTAATGTTCAGGCGTTGTTGTTTGCTTTTCCAATAAACAGCCAATAACTCTTTGTTGTTCAACTGATAACTGCATAGTATCCCTTACTTCATCGATTCTATTTTAAGCTTACACTGTTATTTAGCGCTAAGCCATTGTTGCAATTTAGCATGCATAGCAGGACCATCGAGAGGCTTACTTAAATAGTCGTTCATCCCGGCATTTAAACATTTGTCTTTATCTCCGCGCATTGCATTAGCCGTTAGTGCAATAATGGGGATGGTTCGATTCTCTTGACCCGCAAGGCCTTCTCTAATAGCGATAGTTGCTTGATACCCATCCATAATAGGCATTTGGCAATCCATTAAAATAATTTGATAAGTGTTTGCAGTTGCTCGGTTTAATTTGGTTAGGGCGTCTTTGCCATCTTCTGCAATATCAAAGGTAAGCTCAGCTTGTTTTAATAATGCACAGGCAACCACTTGGTTTACTTTGTTATCTTCTACAAGCAACACATGGCCTTTCGCTTTTTTTTGTTTATTAATCGCTGGAGGCAGCGCTAACTCTTTAGGTTGTGCTGCCAATGTACCTTTTACCAGCGTGTTATATAAATCAATAGCAGTGAGAGGTTTAAAAATTAAGGCTGCTTCATTGTTTCCATAAAATAAATTGCTTTTTGAATAGCTCATTGGGGCCATAATCAAAATGTGGCTTTTCACTAAAAAATGTTTCAACTTTTCAGCCAAGGGGTGTGCTACCGGCTCTAAAAAGCTTGTGTCAATAATTGCTACATCCGGTGGCGTTTGTTGATGATTACTTATATAAGTTTCAACCTCTTCATAATCACATACTGCACTGACATCTGCGCCCCATAGCATTAATTGCTTCTCGATGATGGTGGCATTCATCTCGCTATTATCAACAATGAGTATTCGCTTTGCTTGTATATGTTGGCAATCTAAATCAAATGCTTGGTCTATCACTGAGGTAATGCTAACTGAAAAAGCAAAGGTGCTGCCTTCATTAGGTGAGCTATTTACACTTACTTCGCCTCCCATGAGTTCGCACAGCTGCTTAACTATTGCCAAACCTAAACCAGTGCCGCCATATTGGCGCGTTGTTGATGCATCAGCTTGAGTAAAAGAGTCAAATAACTGTTTTTGCTTATCTAAACTAATACCAATGCCGGTATCAATAATCGCGCACTCTAAAGTTGTATTGTCGATAGTTTTTTCTATGGCGGCGGTTACCAGTACTTGTCCGTTTTGAGTAAATTTTACGGCATTGGCAATCAAATTATTTAAGATTTGTCGTAATCTATTTGGATCACACACAATCTCACTGGTGCTTACATGCGTAGTATCTAAAATTAATTGGGTGTTATTGCTTTCGGCCTTGAGCGCAAACGACTCAACAATCTCGCCGAGTAATTGTGGTAGATTAAATTGAATGCTTTCTATGTCTAACTTACCAGCCTCTATTTTAGAAAAGTCTAAAATATCATTAATAATCCCTAATAAAGATTCTGCTGACGATTGGGCAAGTTTTATATGATGACGTTGTTGCTGATCAAGCGAGGTCGTTTGAATGATATTAAGCATACCTAACACCCCATTCATCGGGGTGCGAATTTCATGACTCATGCTAGCTAAAAACTCACTTTTAGCGATCACTGCCTGTTCAGCAGCTTCTTTTGCCATGACTAGTTCTGCTTCGGTTTCTATGCGTTGTTCACTAGAATAAAGGCTTCCTATTAGTGCGCCGATAGCAATTAGAAAACCTTCTTCGTTTTGCGTCCATGCTCTAACGCTTGCTTGCTCTGCGCACACAACACCAATTGAGCCGCTGCCTGCGGGGATCATTACACAGAGCATTGCTTTAATAGGTGATGGCTCGAGGTAGCTTTTTGCTATGGGTGCGAGACAAGCTTGTTGCTGTGCGTCTTGGGCGCTAAAAACGGCTTTGTTTTCTAGGGTGGTAAAAAAGTCAGGGATGTCGTGCTGGCGCCAAGGCGTATTATTATCACTGTTATTTTGGCTATAACTCGCAATAGGACTCAGCTGAGTTTTGTGTTTATCAAACAAGCGGATACTCACTGTATTCACTTTAAGTGCACGACACACCGCACGAGTAATTAGCTCTTTTGATTCGCTTAATTTACCTTTTAATATGTGGTCGCTAATAGGTAACGACGCTAAGGTTTCATTAAAACGAGCTATTTTTTGATCTTCTATTGCTACCTTTTTACGGGCATCAATATTTTGTAGTGAGCCGAATATTCTGGTACAACGCCCATTTTTATGCTCGGCTTCACCATGTATGAGTGCCCAAATTACTTCGCCTTTGGCATTAATAACTTCCAGTTCGGCCTCGTAGCTTTCACCATATTTAACCGCCCTGGAAATTAGTTCAGCCGCCTTATCTCTGCTTTTACCTTCTTTAAAGTAATATAAATCGGATGACCATTTAGGTTGCTCATCTAAAGGGTATTCAAATATCTTTTTGGTCATGTCTGACCAAAACACCTGCTTTTTTTCTAAATTAAATGACCATGCGCCCACTTGCGCTAGGTTACTCATTACTTCGAGCATTTTTTCGTTTTCGTGTTCTCTATTGAGCATTTTTAAAAATAAAAAAAACGCAAAAATAAGCAAACTCAAAATAACAATAATAACGATACGTAACGGCCAGATAGACGACGATGCCGGCTGCCAGCCTGTTTTTGGCACTACATAGAGCTGCCAAGCTCCGCCTTGAAAGTTTAGGTTAAACTCAAGCGGGTTTTGGCTGGTAATTTCTGGGTCACCAAAGAAAAACTCACCTTGTTTACCTAACCCGTTGCGTCCTTGAATAGCAACGGTGTATTTTTCTTGTAATTCGAAAATCCCAGCGTTGTTATAGACTTTTTCTATATCGAGTACCACAGAAAGTAGCCCCCAAAAAGAGTGGTCTTCAGGTAAATAAACTGGCACTCGTGCAATCAAAGCTTCACTGCCTTGAACTAACGTGAGCGGTCCAGCCATTACAATAGTATTATTATCGCGTGCTTTAATAGCATCATCGCGTTGCGCTTTATTTTCTAAGAAATTGAGTCCAATGGCTTTTTCATTCCCTTTAAGCGGGTAGGTCATTGTAATGACCATATTAGGTGCAGCACCAATATTACGTAGTTCGTTCGAGGTATTAAACAGTGGAGCGGCAATTTGCCCAAAACGTGTTTGGCTTAAATTAGGCTCGGCAGCAACGGCTACAGCCAAGCCTCGTATTAACTGAATATTAGATACCAAAATAGCTTCAAGCTGAGCTCTGTAGGTACTTACTTGAGAAAGTACTTGTAAACGGTAAGCATCTTTTGCCCGATTATAATTAAGCCGTTCAAGCACTAAGCTTGTTATTGCAATTAAAGTGATTGCAAATAAAAAGGTAAGCTTAAAATTATAAATGGATGTGCTTTTACTTTTGCGCTGTTGCCACATAAGGTGTAATTAAATTGTTAATATAGAAAGCTTAACTATAGCTAACTAACACTAGAAACAAAAATGGCGCAGTTAAATATGCGCCATTTTCTTTTTAACTATAAACACGTTTAGATATTATGAATCACTAACTTCGCGTGCCCAATGATGCTGTTTCGCAACATGTAACTTGCGGTAGCCATCCAATAATGCGGCGTGCTTTTTAAAGCCTTCAAGCGATATGCCTGGGAAAGTTAAGCCGTTAAAGCGTGTACGACCTTCTGCAATCTCAATTGCGATGGTTACATTATTAGCGCCAAACATCAGTCCTAAGGCGTCTTGGTAGCTTGTATATTCACGTTCGTCATCGTATTTAATTTCTAAAATAGCTTTTAAACAACGGAAATGACGCATCGCGTCTTCATTAACTTGGCCGGTATGTAAAATCCAGTAAACCCAATCAATCGCTTCTTCGCTGCCTGCGGCTAAGCATAAGTGTGCTTTCAGTTCACCAATACGTAGAGTATGCCAAGGCGTATCGGCATCGGTTGCTAAGCCAATGAATTCAGCAGCGCGAATAATATCGCTATGACCAGCTTCTTCTAGGTTTTCGTAAATTTCCATCAGTTGCTCAGTGTCATATTGATCAAGTGATAAGAAAGTTTCGCGGAATTTAGCGCCTTCGTTGTTATTACGCCAAATAAGCTCATCTACCGGATAAATATCAGACATACCAGGCACTAAAATACGACATGCATACACATTTAAGTGGGTGTAATCCATGATGTAGATATCATGGCCCATGCTGTGAATTAAATCAGTACAGAAGTTATATTCTTGCT
Organism: Pseudoalteromonas sp. KJ63-1; assembly: GCF_055808145.1. Next base: position 3,425,997 of record NZ_CM147855.1, read on the forward strand.
CAGTTGAACCACTAAAGTCCCAATGTACAAATTCAAAGTCTGCTTCAGAACGGAAAAAGTCATGAGAAATTAAACCGCTTGAATCAATAAAGTGCAGTTCAATGTTTTCAGGTGTGGCTACTTCGTCGTTGTCAAAAGTGGCAGGTTGAAATACGTCTAGTTGATCTAGGCGACGACCTTGCAGTAGCTCAGTTACCGTACGTTCAAGTGCCACTTCAAATGAAGGATGAGCACCAAAAGAGGCAAATACAGAGCCATCTACTGGGTTGATTAGCGTAACACTCATTACAGGGTATTTACCGCCAAGTGAGGCATCTGCAATACGTAAGTGGAAGCCATGGCTACGCAACTCTTCACAGGCTTCATGAATTTTAGGGTATTGTTTTACCACATCTTCAGGCACGATTGGTAAGCTAATACCTTCAGCAATAATGCGATTTTTAATGGCGCGTTCAAATACCTCAGATAACCCCTGTACACGGGCTTCAAATTTAGTATTACCAGCACTCATACCATTAGAAACAAAAATATTACCAATCACGTTCACCGGAATATAAATATCTTGGCCGTCGCGCTGGCGGGTATAAGGCACAGTACAAATACCACGCTCAAAATTACCAGAATTAAAGTCATAAAGGTGTGAGGCAGTTAATTCACGCTCAGGGTCGAAGTAATCCCATAAGCTTTCATCCATAATCCCTTGTGGTACTTCATCTTCTGCTACTTTAAACCACTTTTCGTTCGGGTAATGAGTAAAGTCACCATTGGCAAATTCTTCACCTAAGTAAAAATCAGCAAAAAAATAGTTACAGCTTAAACGCTCAAAATATTCACCTAGCGCAGAAGCGATAGAGGCTTTATCAGTAGCACCTTTACCGTTAGTAAACATCACACCACAGTCGCTATCTTTTATATGAACTGAATAACAGTTTGCTACAGGGTTAAGCCATAGCGCTTCTTCAATATTAATATTTAGCGCTTTTAGCTTGTTTTGCATGGTAGAGATAGACGATTCTAAATCGCGGTCTTTACCTTTAATAAATGTTTTTTCAGTCATTTTGATCTCAACTAGGTCTGCACAATACATGAACTGTGTATTATCGTGGATTTTGATGTTTATTTCACCCTTTACCCGCTTTTCGTAGCGTTTTTAATAGAACGATTATGAATATATGCTAATAATAGTTTATTGAAAAAGTTGAAGGGTATGTTTATGTTTAAAGTAATCAAACGGTTGCTATTAATTGTTGTGGTTTTAGCGCTTGGGGGGACCGCCATTGTATACGGCGTGTTGACTCTAAGTTTACCTACCCTTGATGGTAAAGGCCGAAGCGATGCGGTAACGCAGCCAGTTAAAGTTGCTCGAGATACGCTTGGCCAAGCTGTTATTACTGCAGCTACTCGCCATGATGCTGCTTATGGCTTGGGTTATGCCCACGGGCAAGATCGCTTTTTTCAAATGGATTTACTTAGACGTAATGCCGCAGGTGAGCTCAGTGAGCTATTTGGTAAAGCCGCGCTCGCTCTTGATAAAAAAATGCGCTTTCATCAATTACGTAAACGCAGCCAAGCGATTTTAAAAACTCTCCCCCAAGCCGATAAGCAACTACTAAAAAGCTATGCACAAGGGGTAAACGAAGGACTTGCGCAAGTAGGGTACCCAAGTTTTGAATACCTACTTACAGGAGCTGAGCAACAACCATGGCAAAGCGAAGATAGTCTGTTAGTTATTTTTAGCATGTATTTAGATTTACAAACCGCTACCTTTGAGCGCGACCAAGCTTTAATTCAAATACAGCAGCAATACGGTGCAAAAATGGTTGAATTTTTAACCCAACCAAGCCAATACCAAGCAGCATTAGATGGCAGTATTTTAACACCTTATTCTCAAACTATACCTCAGTTACCAACGCAGCCATTAGCGGCGATTAAAAGCATTACTGCTAATTTAGAAGTAGGCAGTAATAACTGGGCAGTGACCGCAGATTTAACTAATACGCAAGCTGCGATGCTTTCAGATGATATGCACTTATCAATGGCGGTGCCGGTTATTTGGTATCGAGCGCAGCTTAATTACACTCATCACAATCAAGCTTATCAGGTAACCGGTGTTTCGTTACCAGGGGCGCCTGCCATTGTGGTTGGCAGTAATAATAAAATTGCATGGGGATTTACTAATGGCTATATAGATACAGCCGACTGGATTGCATTAACTGATAGCAGTAAAACATGGCAAGTAAATGAAGTGATTACCTTACCTAATGGCAACAGTGAAAGCTATCCATTAACGCTAAGTGAGTATGGCCCTGTTAAATACATTAACAATCAGCCTTATGCCTTAAGTTGGGCAGCGCATCAGCCGTATGCCGTTGATATGCAATTGTTGCAGCTTGAGCAGGCTGAAACAGTGGATGATGCCCTTAATATTGCAAGTAACGTGGGTATTCCGGTACAAAACTTAATGGTGGTAGATAGTCAAGGCAGTGCAGCTTGGAAACACATGGGCGGTATTCCTGCGCGAACAGCACCTAGTGAATTTGCCATTAATGAAAATGAATATTCAGCAACTTGGCAGCAAAATGAAGTTATTCGCCCGTTTGTTAAAAACCCTGAGAGTGGGCGCTTATGGACAGGGAATTCGCGAGTGGTCTCGGCTGAGGATAATGCGCGTTTTGGTAATGGCGGCTATGCCTTAGGTGCTCGTGCGATGCAAATTCGCGATCGGTTGTTTGAAAAACAGCAGTTTAACGAAGGTGACTTTTATCAATTACAGTTAGACAATCAAGCGCGCTTTTTAACTCCTTGGCATGGCTTATTACTTGAGCAGTTAAAACAGCAGCCAGAACACTATGCAGATTATATCAATGCACTGGATAACTGGCAGCAATGCGCCTGCCCAACCTCCGTTGGTTATACCTTAGTTAAGACGTATCGTGATGAACTAATAAATATTTTATTTAGTAGTATTGAAGCGAGTCTCAATAAGCAGGATGGTACATTGAGTTATGTAAAGCGCGATTTGGAGCCCACCGTTTGGCAGTTAATAAAAGCGCAGCCAGCAAGTTGGGTTAACCCGCAATTTACGAATTGGGAGCAGCAATTACAGGCAGCTTTTGAGCAAACACTCACACAGTTAACAGCAAAGTTTGGTAATAACATGCAAAATTGGCAATGGGGTAAAGTAAACGAATTAGCGATTGAACACCCATTTGCTAAACAAATACCTCTATTGAGTAAGCTACTAAATATGCCTACCGCTCCAGGGTTTGGTGATAGCTATATGCCTGCCGTACAAAAAACCAGTTTTGGCGCATCGCAGCGATTTATTGCCCAACCTGGACATTTAGAAAGTGCGATTTTAACAGTGCCTGGAGGGCAATCAGGGCACCCGCTTTCTGAGTTTTATCGAGCCGGTTTTGATGAGTATGTAGAAGGAAAGCACACCCCATTGTTACCGCAAACATTCATGCATCAAATTGAAATAGTGCCTATCAACGACTAGCTTTGGATGCAGAGTGAGCTAAATAAGTTGCTATCACGTTTTATAACCATGATTATTAATTATAGGGTTACAACAATGAAAAAATTACTACCGGCATTAATAACGACTTTACTACTAAGCAACTACGCGGCGGCGGATGACAACCCAGTTACAGCTAAGCAACTGAGCGAGCATGTATACGTCCTGTACGGACAAGGTGGCAACATTGCAGCCAGCGTAGGGGATGATGGCATATATATCATTGATGATCAGTTTGCCAAACTCTCAGACGATATTAAAAAAACCATTAGCGACTTAAAGCCAGGTAGTGCAGAGTTTGTAATTAACACTCATCATCATGGCGATCACACCGGTGGTAACGAAAACTTTGCTAAAGCCGGAGCCCATGTTATTGCCCACAATAATGTACATAAACGCCTAAAAGAAAAACATGGCGAAGGGTCGGATTACCTACCACGAATTAGTTTTGGTCATGATTTAACACTGCACTTTAATAATGAGCAAGCGCATGTTGTGCATTATCAACATGCTCATACCGATGGCGATGCGGTGATTTTTTTCAATAATGATAATATTGTGCACATGGGTGATATTTACTTTAACTTTGGTAGCCTGCCGTTTGTTGATGTAGACAGTGGGGGTAGCGTTGATGGTGTTTTAGCGGCGGTTGATGATGTGATTAATCAGATTGATGATAAAACCCAAGTTATTCCTGGTCATGGCCCGCTAAGTGACCGTTCAGGACTGATCACGTATCGTAAGCTGGTGCAAAAAGCGAAAGATGTTATGCTAAAAGCAATGCAAAATGACGCCAGTTTAGAGCAGGTACTTAAAGCAGATCCATTGTCAGAACTTGGCCTTGAATATGCTAATTGGTTACCTAAAGAGCGGGTAACCACACTTTTTTATCGCAGTTTAAAGTAGCGCAAAGCGCGAATAAAAACGCATAAACCTAATAAAGCTGAGCATGTGTTCAGCTTTTTTGATTCTTACATGCCCCAAGGAGTTGCGTATGTCGGCAGAAAAAACCCATCTTGAAATTTGTAACTTAACCCGAGAACAATACCCACAAATTAAAACCTTGATGGACGAAGCTTACCCCGACCTAGGCGGCGCATGGCCAAGCCATACTATTTTTAGACTCATCGATCAATTCCCTGAAGGGCAAATAGGTATTGTGGATGATGGCGTGCTGGTGGGTTTAGCGCTGAGTGTACAGGTAGATTATGCGCGTTTTTCAAACCCGCATACCTATGAAGATATTGCCGACGGCCACGACCGCGTATTTAGCGACACCACAGGGGATGCTTTATACGGTTTGGATGTTGCTATTAGTGAGCAATACCGTGGCATGCGTTTAGGACGCCGTTTATATGATGCGCGAAAAGAATTGTGCCGCCAGTATAATTTACGCGCTATTTTAGCGGGTGGACGTATTCCGCGTTATTACAATCACAGCAGTGAAATGACCCCGATGGAATACATTGCTAAGGTCGATCAAAAAGAGCTGTATGACCCCATACTCAGTTTTCAATTAGCCAATGACTTTCAGGTTAAACGATTATTGAAAAAATACTTACCTGAAGATCAGGAGTCGGTCGGTTATGCCACATTACTTGAGTGGAATAACATTATGTATGAGCCAACCGACACCGTTATTGAGTCAACTAAATCAATCGTGCGCGTAGGGGCTGTGCAATGGCAAATGCGCTGTGTTGAATCGGTTGAAGAGATGCTTAAGCAAGTTGAATACTTTGTTGATACGGTATCTGATTACAAAAGCGATTTTATTTTATTCCCTGAGTTTTTTAATGCGCCACTGATGGGATTAACCGAGCAAAGTAATCAAACCGAGGCAATTCGGTATTTAGCCGAATACACAGAGACCTTTAAAAACGCCATGTCGCGTATGGCGATAGAATACAACGCCAACATTATTACCGGCTCAATGCCGCTTGCCGAAGACGATAAAATATATAACGTTAGTTATTTATGCCATCGCAGCGGTAAAATAGACGAGCAACGTAAAATTCATATTACCCCGCATGAACAAAACGATTGGGTGATCCAAGGCGGTGATAAAATTGCTGTATTTGATACAGATGCAGGCCGTGTAGGTATTCAAATTTGTTACGATGTCGAATTTCCTGAGTTGTCACGTATTTTGGCCACCCAAGGTTTGGATATTTTATTTGTGCCATTTTGGACTGACACTAAAAACAGTTACTTGCGTGTACGCCATTGTGCCCAAGCACGTGCCATTGAAAACGAATGTTATGTGGTTATTGCAGGCTCTGTGGGTAACTTACCTGAAGTAGAAAGCTTAGATGTGCAGTTTTCGCAGTCGGCGGTACTAACCCCATCGGACTTTTCATTTCCGCACGATGCCACACTAAATGAAGCCACCACCAATACAGAAATGTTATTATTTAGCGACTTAGATATGGATAAGTTAAAAATTCTTCACAGTGAAGGGACAGTGCGTAACTTAAAAGACCGCCGTCACGATTTGTATGAAGTGATATTGAAAAAGAGAGATATTTAATGGCGTGGATGTATTTAATTATTGCTGGGTTACTTGAGATTGGCTGGCCTATAGGGTTAAAAATTTCTCAAACTCCTGAAACTCGTTGGCAGGGCATCGCGATTGCCATTGCGTTTATGGTCGCGAGCGGCTTTATGTTGTGGTTGGCGCAAAAGCAAATATCTATGGGCACGTCGTACGCAGTATGGACGGGTATTGGTGCTGCTGGTACGTTTTTAGTGGGTATATTATTTTACGGTGATGCCGCCACGTTTGGTCGTATTGCTGGTGTGTTAATGATTATTTGTGGTGTGATCACCCTAAAAATTAGTCATTAGTTATTAAAAAAAGCGCAGGTTGATACCTGCGCTTTTTTAGCTGCTCGGCAGCATTACCAATATCGCAGCCACTGCAATCAATAATAGCCCAGCGCTATCTTGGCGTTTTAGCGGTTGTTTTAACCATAAAACAGCAATCAATATCGTAAAAAATACTTCTATCTGGCCGAGCGTTTTTACATAGGCAACATGTTGCAAGCTCATTGCGCTAAACCAACCTATTGATCCCAAGCAACTAAATATACTCACCGTACAAGTCATGCCCTTATGCTGAAACATAGTTTTAAATGTATCGCGTTCCTTTAAGGCAATATAAATACACAGCATTAGTGTTTGTAAACTAATAACAAGCAATAAAACCCATGCAGGCGCATACGGAAAAGCAATCCCCGAACTCAAGCTGGCTTCTCTGATCCATGACGATGACAACGCAAAGGCGGTACCGCAGGCAAGTCCTGTTAATGCTGTTTTTAAGCTAAAGTGTTTCACATTGGCGATACCACTTAATAGCAATACCGCAATTGCACCAATAAACACGCCAAACCAACCAAGTAATGAAAGCGTTGAGCCAAAAAACAGCAATCCGAGTATGGCCGCCATAAGCGCTTCACTTTTAGCTAGGCCGGCGCCTACAGCAAAATTATTCATTTTAAATAATTTAACCATGAGTCCCGTGGCAATAATTTGCACTATGCTGGCACCAATAATGTAGCTAATAAATAAAGGGTTGAATGAAGGAAAGGGAGCATCTTGGTAATAATAAAGCGCATATAAATACAGCCCAGCAATAGGGCTTGCCATAATAAAGCGGGCTAATGTAACGCCAGCAATGCTCACATGAGTGCTTAATTTACTTTGCAGAGCATTGCGCCATGACTGCATAAATGCGGCAAAAATAGTCAGTAAAATCCAAATCATCTTAAACAACATACAATAAGCGGAGGAGTAATTTAGCAGTACTCTGGCATTAAAGCGACCATCAAAAAGGCATAATGAATATTCATCACCTGCGACAATTTGCCACAGTGACGCACTGCTTAAATCGGCTATAGTGTCTGGGATGTTACTACTAGCCGCCAGAACTCAGGTTATTTATATTTGGCGGCTTTTTTCTATTTGCTGTGTTATTTTGAGTTATAAAAAATAACTTGAGAATGATAATGACAACTTTATTAGTTTGCGCCTTAATGGCAGTGACTATGCCTTATGTTGCAAGAATCCCAGCTATTATAGAAATGAATAAGCTCGGTGGTTACGATAATAAACATCCGCGCCAGCAACAAACACAACTTACAGGACTCGGAGCACGGGCGCTGGCTGCTCATCAAAACTGTTTTGAATCGTTAGCGGTTTTTGCCGTTGCTTTGGCTGCTGTATTAGGCACAAACAATGTTAATGCCGTAACCGAAACTTTAGCGATGACGCATATTGTAGCGCGTATTTTATTTTGTACTTTTTATTATTTAAACCTCGATATTATTCGCTCGATCACTTGGCTGGTAGGCATGGGAACCGCTATTGGCATGATCGCCGTCAGTTTATAACGAGAATAAGCAAAAACCACAAAGCAAGCAGCCTAAAAGGGTGCTTGCTTTATAGTCTTAAACACTTATTCCCATTAATGCGATATGTTAACTCGCTCTATTAAATCACTTTTTGTAACTGTACTGTTGAGTGCAAAATCAAGTTGTATTAGTACGTTTTGTTGTCCCATTGATGAAGGTGTATATTGCCATTGCATCAGTGCTCTTTTTGCTTCTTTGTTAAAGACTGCTTCTGGTTCAGCTTTTACAACAGTAATGTTAGCTGTTTTGCCTGCTGGGGTTATGTCGTATTTTAATACCACTGAACCGCTAATGCCTTGTTCCGCCGCTTGTTTTGGGTAAAGCGGTTCGATTCGCATTACGGGAGCGATAGATGTTTCTTTTTTAGCTGATGCTTCAGGTTGCTTTGCTACTGCTAAGCCACTGAGCAAGCTTGCTGCTATAAGTAACGCGCTTCCTTTTGCTAGGCGCGAATGTGCGCCGTTATGTTTGATATTAGTAAGTCGTTGTAATATGGTTTTTTTATCTCCGTAGTGTGAATAAGCCATCAGACCCGCTGGCGCATTGGCAGCGCAGTTTACTAAGGCTTTGCTGTATAAAATTTGTTGCTGTGTGGTTTTATTACTTAGTACCCGTTCATCACAAGTTAGCTCTTGTAAGCGCCTACAGCTTGCGTATGCCATCCAAGCTAAAGGGTTAAACCACATTAAAATTGTAGCCAGTAATAGCAGCGCATTTGTTAGGTTATCTTTGCGTTTTATATGCACATTTTCGTGCTCTAAAATAAGCGCCAATGTGGCTTTATCAAACAGAGTATTGTAGTTGTGTGGTAAAACTAGCTTGCTATTTAGTACCCCAATTACCATAGGTGTTGCCACTTGATGACTAGTAAAGGTTTTTACCCCTGAGCTTATTTCTGCTTGTAAATTTGTTACTTCACAAAGCTGTAGGTTGCTTACAAATCGGCGGTGAATAATCCAAGTGGCGAATAAAAGCAGCGCCGTAATAACTACATAAAATAGCGCCCAGTTAATACTAATAGTGCTTATTAATGGTTGATTTGGAGTAATGATATAATGACTAATTGGACTGTTTTGTAATGGCCTAATTGCATTGGGTAAATTAGCGATAAGCAGCGAGGCTGGTATTAACCACACTAATTTATAAATAAGCTGCGAACCAATTGCTTTTAAGCCAAAGCGCTCAAGTAAAACAAATCCTGCAAACAACAGACTCAATAATAGTTGTTGCTCTATTAGCCAATTAAAGCTTGTTTGAATAACCATGAGAATCCCTTACTTTTGGTTTTTTTCCCAGTCATCTATGACTTTTTTAAGCTCGTTTATATCTTGTTGAGAGAGTTTTTCTGATTTTGCAAAACCACTTACCAACGGAGCTATACGGCCACTAAAAAAATGCTCAATAAAGTTCTGGCTTTCTTTTTGGGTGTAATCAGCACGATTTATACAGGGGGTGTAAATATATTGGCGGCCTTCTTTTTCGAAGCTAAGCGCTCCTTTTTTAACTAATCGACCAAGTAAGGTTTTAATGGTTTTTTCGTGCCATTGTTTATCATCACTCAAGCGCTCAATAATTTGGCTGGCATTAGCGGGGTAGCTAATCCATAGCGCATCGAGTATTTCAAATTCTGCTTTTGATAATTCGATCATTTTATTGCCTACAAGTGTAATCTTTAATTTAAGACTACACTTGTAATCTATTTTTGCAAGTTTATTTTATATTTTTTAATCGTATTAAAGTGAGGGGGTGGGGGTAGCGTGAGCTTATTAGCCTAAAATGTCGCTTTTATTAATTTTTATAAACTGGTTTTCAGGTAAATTTAAATGGTCTAATAGTAATTCACTTATTTGTACGCGGTATAAATCAATCACTTTGTAACCATAGTAATGCGCCATTTTACGAATTTGTCGATTTAGTCCTTGTTTTAAAATAATACTAAACTGATTGTCAGTGATTTTAGTCACCTCACACGGCAAAGTCATTTGCTTATCGACAGGGACGCCTGCAGCCATTTTTTCACAAAAATGCGCGTCTAATGATTTATTCACAGTGACTAAGTACCGTTTGGGTTGATGAAAGTCAGGGTGGATCAGCTGATTACAAAAATCTCCATCATTGGTCAAAATAATTAATCCGCGCGAGTCTTTATCTAGGCGACCAATAGGGTAAACACGGGTAAGTTGCGGCAAATGATGAATAAGGCTACTTGGGTCGTGTTGATTGAGTTTACAGTCAATCCCTACTGGTTTGTGGTAGGCAAAGTACACTAAATCGGCTGGGCCTTTAAGGGCGTGACCATTAACAATGACATTGTCGCTTTCGTCCACATGATCAATATGGTTTGCGGGGCGATTATTAACCATGACAACACCTTCATCAATCAAACGTGAGGCCTGCTTACGTGAGCACACGCCGGCATGCGCTATGTACTTTGCGAGTCGAATTTTTGGATCCATGATAGCGCGTAATTAAAAAAATCTGATCGCGATTATAGCAAAGCTGCGTATTGATTACTTGGACAGTTAATTTAACAGTAGGTAGGTTAATATGGGTATTCAATTTTCAGAACTAAAAAAGCATCAGCCATTACAAAAAGTGGTGGTTCATTCACTGGAGATGGCCTTGTATCAAGTGTCTGTTGTCATTAATAATGTTGAATACTATGTACAAGAAAGTGATGGTGAATTTGTAAAGGCAGTCAGCCCATTACATATTCAAAAACGCTTTGAAGATATTGCTTATGCGCAAATGATGCTCAGGCATACCAGCGCTTATGATGAAATGTGTGGTCAGCCGGAAAAAATTTCTAGCAATATGCTTGAAGTTCCCTTTGGACAAAATAACCTGTTTTAACATTAGGTATTTGCTAAAATAGGCCTATTTGGAACGCCCAATGTACCTATTGCATGCTGATAATACTGAGCAATTAAACCAAGCACTGCGCGCTAATATGCTTGAGTTTAATGCTCAACACTTCGACGCAGAGCGCCAAGCTCTTGGCTTTAAATATCTCAACAAACAGAATGAATTAGTTGCCGGTATAAGTGGTCATGTATTTGGCAATTGGCTGCTAATAAGTTGGTTGTGGTGTGCTGAATCGGCACGAGGTAAAGGCGTGGCTGACTCGTTGCTAACATCACTTGAAAGTGCGGCAATTGAAATGGGTGCCGTTCATGCTCAGCTTGACACCTTAGATTTTCAAGCCAAACCTTTCTATGAAAAGCGCGGTTATCAAGTTAAATATCAATTAAATAATTATCCGCTCAGCGGTACGCGTTACTTTATGGAAAAGCCGTTATTAGCGGCTAAATAATGCTGATTTGAATACTGCTCTTTTGCGGTTAAAGGCGTGCCATCAAAGCTAATTCCTAAAAACGGTGTTGCCTCCGGTGCTAACATAAACGTACGAATATTCATGTGATCATCGGCATTTTGGTTGTCTAGTACATCTTCACGGTAAAATTTACCAAAACAATCTAAGGTATTTTGTTTACTAAGACCGTTGAGCTTAGCAAATGCAAAAATTTTGCACGAACCGTTATTTTCACTCGCAGAGCTTAATAACCCATGGTTACTGAAGCTGCATGCTGTAAAAATATAGTGCTCATCAATAACGGCCATAGTATCAGCAAAGCTAATACTTTTTGGCTCATCAGCGAGCGTTGTTAAATAATCTGTGAGCGTCATACGCTGTCCTTGTTATTATAATATGGAGTTAATTAACTAACTCTAACTTATATTATTAGTAAAACAAGCATAGGTTATATTAAATGGGTTAACGCATGGATGTTGGTTATTTCAATATCAGCCAGCCCTTTATAGGCATAAGCTTGTGCTTGATTATTTAACCATACAGACTGACAGCCAGCATTGTTAGCACCTTGTACATCGCTATCAAGGCTATCACCTATGTGTAAAATATCACTGTTTTTGATACGTAAATGTGTTGCGGCTTGATCAAATAATGTTGTGTGTGGTTTGGCTTTACCATGCAAGCCAGCTTGTAACACCAGTTCAAATTTATCTTTTAAATTAAATCGCTCAACCTCTACATTACCGTTAGTAATGGCAATTAATTTGTAGTGTTGACTTAGTTTATCAAGCAATATTAGTACATCTTCGCTCACCGTAATATTGCTTCGCTCATCAGCAAACGCTTGATACGCCTTATTTGCATGATGCTCTATATCATCATCTTTAAAACCTAATTCAGACAACACTAAGCGCAAGGTATGCTTACGCCATTGTGTGACGTCATCAATAAGTTCTGGCTGCTGTAGTGCCGCGAGTTCACGGCATTGTTGCCAAAACTGTGGTCCTTGTTTTTTATAGCCTGGTAGCGCATTTAAATAATCAATTTGCGCCTGAACGGCTGCAGTTATGATAGGGCGGTTATCGTACAAGGTGTCGTCTAAGTCAAAACTTAGCACAGAAAAAGGAGAAATTGCGCGATTAAATCGGATCATAGTTGCTGCTCTAGTCGGTTCTTTTTTAGCACGTGGGTGGGTGTTATCGTACACCTTAGCTAAGTGCTGAAAATCTAAATGAGTATAAACTTGGGTTGCAGATAAACTACTGTGACCTAAGAGTTCTTGTACTGCTCGTAAATCCCCAGACGACTCTAAAATATGCGACGCAAATGAGTGGCGTAATTTATGCGGATGAACTTGCGAGCTAATACCTTGCTTAATGCCCCATTCCTGCATGCGTAAACGAACTTGGCGTACAGAAATGCGGTTTTTTTTGCTACTCAAAAATACCGCATGTTCATCTGAGCCCATAAATAGTGGGCGAACTGCTAACCAGTTCTTTAATGCCTCAAGTGCTTTGGAGCCAACCGGTATTAGGCGTTCTTTTGCGCCTTTGCCCCTTACTAATATTTCACCGCTACGAGTGTTTATATCTTGCATGTTAGTGCCAACTAACTCGCTAATGCGTAACCCTGATGAATACATTAGTTCCATCATTGCTTTATCACGCATGGCGAGTGGATCATCATCGGGTATTTCGAGTAAACGAGCCATTTGGTCAACATCAAGGTTTTTAGGTAATGGCCGCGCAAATTTAGGGCCTTTTATGCCCTGTGCCGGATTATGGTAATGCGCTTGCTCAGTAATATTTTTTGCTTTTAAAAATTTATACAAACTACGTATGCAGCTTAATTTTAAGCTGATTGTTCTGCCACTTAATTTTTTTGCCCGCAGTGCCATACTGTAACGACGAATATGCTCACTTTGTACCGTAAACCAATTGTCGCACAGTTTATTAAAGTACAAGGCGGCAAAGCCTAATTGGCTGACATACTGATTAACCGTGTGCGCCGAATACTGGCGTTCAAATTTTAAGTAATCACTAAATAATGTAATGGGTGTACGCCAGTTATCGCTTAAGTCGCTTAAGTCGCTTATATTTGGCGTGTTTTCGCTCATGCCAGTTCCAGTAACCGTATTTGCAATGAGCGCACAAAGTCTAATACAAATAAGTTATCTTGTGAGGGCTCAAAGTGGTTTTCATCGTGGCTGCCAAAAGCCAAAATTGCGTAGGGGTTACTCGGATCACCAATTAAATAAAGTGCGGTCGATTGGGTGTCATTGTTAAAGAGTAAGTCGCGTTCTTGCTGATTTACACGGCCTAAATAATGATTACTATCTGACAGTCGGTGCTTTACTAGCTCTTCAAAGTCACTGTCGTATCTAACGAGCTTGCACTCATTAATAGTCTGGCTCATACAAATAATATTACGTAAGTTACTGGCCAGTGTATTAAAGTCGTAATTACTCCACAGCTGTCGGTGACATTGGCTAAATAAACGATAAACCAGTTCATTCTGGGTCGCATTTTTGCTCATGCTGTCTATTTGATTTTTTAGCTGTGTATTGTGCTCGCGTAATTGACGCTGCTGAATATGCACTAATGAAGTAGCACCCTGTACTTGCTGTTGTAACTCAAGTTGCGCTAACAGCTTAGGTTGCTCAATTAAAAAATCAGGATGCTGTTGTAAGTAGTCTATTACTTGCTGTTTAGTTAACTCACTCATAATGCCACTTGCCCATCAAATACATGTTCAGCGGGGCCAGTCATACGCACTGGATGGCCTTCGCCACTCCAGCGCACTTGTAAGCTACCGCCGGGTAAATCAACTTGTACTGTGCTGGTAAGCTTATTTTGGATAAAACCAATCACCATGGCGGCACACGCGCCGGTACCGCAAGCAAGTGTTTCGCTTACACCGCGCTCCCATACTCTGAGTTTAATGTGCTCTTGAGAAATAACCTGCATAAAGCCAATGTTCGCGCGCTGCGGAAAACGTTCATGGTTTTCAAGCAATGGGCCTAGAGTATCCACTTGGGCTGTTTCTATATTGTCTACTTCCATAACGCAGTGCGGGTTGCCCATAGATACGGCACCACTAAAAACGGTATGTTCTTCTGCGCGAATAATGTAAGTCAGCTCACGTTTGGTTGCTTTGAGTGGAATTTTACTTGGCTCAAAATTAGGGTGACCCATATTAACCGTTACTTGGCCGTCTTTTTCGATATACAGGGTGAGATTACCTGACTTAGTCGACACGCTAATCTTATGTTTATTGGTTAAGCCTTTCATGCGTACAAAGCGGGCAAAGCAACGCGCACCGTTACCACATTGTTCTACTTCGTGGCCGTCAGCGTTAAAAATACGATAGTGAAAATCGAGATCCGGTGAGTAAGGGGCTTCAACCATCAGTAGTTGGTCAAACCCAATGCCGAAATGGCGATCGGCCAGCTTTTTGATTTGATCACGGGATAAAAAAACGTTTTGTGTAATGTTATCAATCACAACAAAGTCGTTACCTAAGCCGTGCATTTTGGAAAAATTAACTAACATAGCGCTCTAATTCGGTTTTGCTCTGTGCTAATCATGCCACAGAGCAGCTAGTTGGCAAAAACGTTTATGGTAAAACTTTCTCACCTTGGTATAGGCTTTCGATAGTTTCGCGTTCGCGAATAAGGTGATGTTGCTCACCATCAACCATTATTTCAGCAACCCGTGGACGTGAGTTATAATTTGAGCTCATAGTAAAACCATAGGCTCCAGCGCTTCGCTGTACTAACAAATCACCTTGTTTGAGTGCTAATGGGCGATCTTTACCTAAAAAGTCACCTGTTTCACACACCGGCCCAACCACATCATAAGTGTGGATAGGTGTTTCGTCATCACGCACCGATACAGGAATAATTTTTTGCCATGCTTGATACAGTGATGGGCGCAACATGTCGTTCATACCCGCATCGACAATCGCAAAATATTTGTCTTGGTTTTGCTTAATAAACTCAACTTGTGTTACTAAAATACCTGCGTTTGCGGCAATGGCTCGTCCAGGCTCAAAAATCAGTTCTAGGTGACGGTAATTCGCAAGGCGCTGCGTTACTTGTGCTGCATATTCACTTGGGTGTGGGGGCTGCTCATCATCATAGGTTACTCCAAGTCCTCCACCTATATCTAAATGGCTTAGCTCAATACCTGTATTTTTTAATTCATCAATTAATGCCAGTAGTTTATCAAGTGCCTCTAAAAACGGTTTGGTTTGTGTAAGCTGTGAGCCAATGTGGCAGTCTACGCCAACAATCGTTAAGCCAGGTAACGACGCAGCATGTTGATACACGCTTAAAGCAGACTCGATACCAATGCCAAATTTGTTCTCTTTAAGCCCAGTGGAAATATACGGATGTGTTTTGGCATCAATATCGGGATTAACACGAATAGAAATTGGCGCGTCTAAATTAAGCTCGCAGGCTACTTCAGAAATGCGCTCAAGCTCTGAAATCGACTCAACATTAAAACATTTAATACCTACTTCTAACGCATAAGCAATTTCGTCAGCCGTTTTAGCAACCCCAGAAAATACCACTTTGTTAGCAGCGCCTCCGGCTTTTATTACCCGTGCTAATTCGCCTTTTGAGACAATATCAAAACCCGCACCAAGTCGTGCCAATATATTTAACACCGCAATATTTGAATTTGCTTTAACGGCATAACACACTAGGCTTTTGTGATCTTTAGCCGCATTAGCAAACGCTAAATAATGGCGTTCAAACGTGGCTCTTGAATACACATAACATGGCGTGCCATAGTGCTGTGCAATGGTTGCTACGCTGACATCTTCAGCAAATAGTTGGTTGTTTTTATAATTAAAAAAATCCATTTACTGCTCCTGTTGTTGCTCGACGGGTGTTTGTTTATTAGGGATGTCAGTTGGCTGGTTTTGCTCAGCAGGCTGCTCGGGTAAGTACAGCGGGCCGCTTTGGCCACAGCCAGCTAATGCACACAACAATACGGTGCTGATTAATAGTTGTTTTAATTGTAAGGTATATGTCGCTTTCATTAGATTAATACGGTTGCTGGCTTTATAATCGCAGAGTAACAGAATATCTAAAAAATGCAGCTATTCGCGGATGATTTTATTCCTGTTACACTAGCTCTATAAACATGCACCCATTATTTAGGCGCCTCGCCTGCAAAGGAAATTAACGATGACTGATCACGAATATCACCAGTTAGCAGAAGCTCTTATGTTCACTATTGAAGAACAAGTTGATGATTGTGAAGCAGATTTAGATTATGAATCGGCTCAAGGTATTTTAGAAATTATTTTTCCAGATCGCAGTAAGATTGTGATTAATAAGCAAGCCCCTTTGCACCAAGTATGGGTAGCAACAAAATTCAATGGCCATCATTTTGAAATGCGTGATGGTCAATGGATTGATAACCGCTCGGGTGCAGAGTTTTGGAGCTTCATTAACGAAGCGTCTACACGCCAAGCGGGTCAAGAAATTAAATGGCAATCAACACTATGAGTTTAGGGTTTGTAGAATACCCAGCGCAAAGCACCCATAAAGCCACGGTTATCTGGCTGCATGGCTTAGGTGATTCAGGTGATGGTTTTGCACCTGTTGCCCCGCAGCTCGATTTACCTACTGAGTTAGGGGTGCGTTTTGTTTTTCCTCATGCGCCTATGCAGGCTGTCACTATTAACGGTGGTATGCAAATGCGCTCATGGTACGACATTAAATCTATGGATTTAGATAAACGTGCTGATGAGCAAGGGGTTAGAGAATCAGCAGCCAAAGTTGAGCAACTCATTACACAAGAAATTGCTAACGGCATACCTGCGAGTAAAATTATTTTAGCGGGCTTTTCGCAAGGTGGCGTTGTATCGCTGCATTTAGCACCGCGTTTAGAACAAAAGCTGGCTGGTGTAATGGCGCTGTCAACCTACATGTGTGTGCCACATAAATTGGCAGATGAAGCAAAACAAACACAGTTAAATATATTTATGGCTCATGGTAGCCAAGATGACGTTGTACCGCATAGCGCGGGTAGAAGTGCGTTTGAAGTATTATCAACGCATAACATGGATGTAAGTTGGCAAGAATACCCAATGGGGCATCAGGTTTGTACACAAGAGTTACAAGCTGTGCGCCAATGGTTAATTTCTCGCTTAAGTTAGTTTAGGAGCCGCTGAGGGTCAAAATGAGTCAAAAAATAGTAATAACAGCAAATGTAAAACGCGAACCATCTACTAGCAAACCCAACGTGAGCTATGAGTGGCATTGGCGTCGGATTGTGAGTATTTCTATGTTGGTGATTATGACCTCTGCAGCGGTTATTTACGGTCTTTCTAGCGCTGTGAATGCTGACCAAGGGACGCCGCATCCTAATGAGCAGTCTGATTTAACTGAGCAACAAGCAGCAATTGTGTCGCTAAACGATGATATTGCAGCATCAGTAGAGAGTGAAAAAGCCACAGATGCCGATGAGGAGCCGGTGAGCAGTGTCGCCGTTGTAGACCCTAAAACTATTTCCTTGGATGAGCAAAAACCAGCCCCTATTACTGAACAAGTACCATCAGAGTCTAAAGTTCAACAAAGTATTATTAAGCAAGAAGTAGAGCCAACGACCACTGCTGAGCCTGATGAGGCAACCATTGCAACAATAGCCACTCAAGCCCCTGACGTTGAAAGTGTTAGTGCACAGCCTGCAGAGCAAAAAGAATTTGCTGCATCTGCAAATATTGCCAGCGTGGCCATTGGTGCCAAAATAGATACTGCTACTATAAGCCGTGCAGTTCTGACTCGCAGTGTCAGTAACCGTGAGCCAACCAATGTATTTGCCGCCGATGTGCGTTTAAATCAATTTGAAGAGTCGCTGTCATTTTTTAGTGAGCTTAAAAACTTACAGGGCCAGCAGGTAAAACATGTGTGGCTATTTGAAGGTGAAGTAATGGCTGAAGTGGCACTTAAGGTCACTTCTCCGCGTTACAGAACGTACTCAACTAAAAATATTATGGATACTCAATTAGGGCATTGGCGCGTTGATGTAGTTGATGAAAACGGGCTGCTCATCGCTCAAAAAGAATTTAGAGTTTTAGCAAATTAAATAGCCTTAGATTGAATAAGTTTTAATCCCAAAAGCTAGTAATTATTAATGGATATTTTATGACTGAAAAAACAAAGTTAGTTCGCATTGCCACTCGTAAAAGTGCATTGGCACTCTGGCAGGCTGAATTTGTAAAAGCACAGCTAGAGCATTTTCATGATGACGTGCGTGTAGAGCTCGTGCCAATGTCGACTCAAGGTGACATTATTTTAGATACACCACTAGCTAAAATTGGCGGCAAAGGTTTATTTGTAAAAGAGTTAGAGCAAGCCATGCTAGATGGCCGTGCAGATATTGCAGTGCATTCAATGAAAGATGTGCCGGTAGAGTTTCCGGATGATTTAGAGTTACACACCATTTGTGAGCGTGAAGACCCGCGTGATGCATTTGTATCAAATAATTTTGCCAATATTGATGCGCTTCCACAAGGCGCTATTGTGGGGACTTCAAGTTTACGTCGCCAGTGTCAAATTAGAGCGATGCGTCCGGATTTAGAAATTCGTGACTTACGTGGCAATGTAAATACACGTTTAGCCAAGCTTGATAGCGGCCAATATGATGCCATTATACTCGCTGCTGCAGGGCTAATTCGTTTAGAAATGGGTGAACGCATTCGTGATTTTATTGAACCAGAAGTCTCTTTACCCGCTAATGGCCAAGGCGCTGTAGGCATTGAGTGTCGTATAGACGATACTGTGACAAAAGCATTATTGGCGCCACTTGAGCATAACGAAACACGTATTCGTGTTAACGCTGAGCGCGCAATGAACCGCCATTTAGAAGGGGGCTGCCAAGTGCCAATTGGTGCTTATGCATTGGTTGATGGCGAGCAAGTACACTTACGTGGCTTAGTCGGTGCGATTGATGGCAGCGAAATTTTACGCGATGAAATTAGCGGTCACGTTGATGATGCTGAAAATTTAGGTATAGAGCTAGCTAAAAAACTATTAGCACAAGGCGCAGATAAAATTCTAGCTGACGTATATCGAGACGCATAATGAAACATATCCTGATAACTCGGCCCGAAGGAAAAGGCGCAGCCCTTGCACAGCAACTTGAGCAAGCGGGTTATCAAGCGTCTTTATATCCTGTTTTAAAAATAACCTACTTAACGCCAACAAATGTTGAATTAAGCCCGCTGGTAAACGCCGACAAAATTATTTTTGTTTCACAGGATGCGGTGCATGCATTAAATGAACTTAAGCCTGCAATTAATACCAAAGCACAGTTTTATGGGGTAGGCCAACAAACAGCCGATACCATTTATGAAGTATTTGGTGTGCGCGCGGCTTTGCCAAAACAACATGACTCTGAAGGGTTACTCGCACTTAAGTCTTTGGCTGATGTTGACGGCAGTAATATTGTGTTAGTAAAAGGGATTGGCGGGCGACCTGAAATAGCAAAAACCTTGAAGCAACGTGGTGCTCATTTAAATAATTGTATGGTGTATCAACGTAAACCAGTAGAGCCTAGCTCAGCTAACTGGATAGACCACTGGCAAAGCCAGAATGTACACGGTATAGTCATTACAAGTAATGCTGCAGTTGACGCCATATTTAATACTATTTCAGCGGCGCAACTAACATGGTTACAACAGTGCGAGTTTTATGTTGCCAGTGAGCGCATTGGTGCTTATTTACAACAACAAAAAATAAATTCGACCCATATACACACTGCGGCAGGAGCTAGCGACCAGGCTATGTTTACCTGCATTAATCAGCAAGGTAGCAAAATGAGTGAACAGTCAGCGACGTCAAAAGTAGAAAAAGAAGCGAAGCCAACAGCAAAGAACACCTCAAATACGACTAAAAGTGAGTCTGCAAAAGCGAATAACCAAACGCAAAATATTCCTCAAAAAGTAAGTAAAGTAGGTAGCGTTGCGTTAGTGATTTCCTTGCTTGTTGCCAGTGGTGTGGGTTATGAGTTTTATCAAAAGCTTAATGCCGGTAAAGTGCAAAATTTAGCGGTTAATGCATTAACAGAGCAAAATAAGATATTGCAGCAAGAGCTGCAAACGCTTAAGTCTGAGCAACTCAGTTTGCAACAAGCGTTGCTTAATAGCGAAGAGCAAATCGCTATGGCACTCAATGAGAACTCTGTAAAAAATCAACAAGTATTAAAAGCCGCACTGCAAAAGGTACAACAAAGTGGTAATACATTAAATCCACAAGAGGTCACCAGCTTGCAGCGCATGGCTGAATTTAAACTGTGGGCAGAACAAGATTACCCAGGCACAAGTGCCGTGCTTAAACGTTTAGACTCATTGTTAAGCGACCACTCTGGTACGCTTGAGTTGCGTCAAGCAATTACACAAGACATTCAAACACTCGATAATATTAAACCCGTTGCGACAGAAGCGATTTATTTACAATTAAACAGTGTAATAAAACGTATTGATGACTTGGTATTTAATGCGGTTAATTTGCCTGAAGAGGCGAGTATAAGTGATGAGAACGCACTCTCTGAAGATGTCAGTGATTGGCAGCAAAACATTCGTAATAGTTGGAATAAAATAGTCGATAGCTTCATTACTATTCGCCATCACGAAGGTGTATTAATTGAGCCATTATTAACTGACAGGGAGCGCCATTTAATTACCCAACGCATTAAGCTTAATATTACTCAAGCGCAAGACGCATTAATGAGTAAGCAAGCAAGTATTTATTTTAACGCTTTGAATGATACAAAACGTTTGGTTAATGAATACTTTAAGCGAGATGACGATGCAACAAAAGTAGTAATACAGACCTTAGCCAACCTTGAAAAAGAATCGCTTAATTTTAATCCTGAAGTGATACTGCAAAGCACTCAACAGGTGAAGGAGTGGGCACAATGATAGGACTGATTATTTTCATTGTCGCTATTGTGTTGGTGCTAGCGATTACTCCCTTTGTGTTAGATGAAAAAGGCTATGTGCTGATTTCATTTAACAATACCACCATAGAGGGGACGATTGTTTCATTTTGTATAATGGCAGCACTGAGTGCGGCAGCTTTGTATTTAACTTACAAGCTAGTGCGTTATTGTTTATCTATTTACAGAAACACTAAGCATGGTTTTTTTGCGCGAAGCCAAGAGCGTAAACATGCGGCTATAGAGCAAGCATTGTGGAGTCTCATTAATGATGATTACGAGCAAGTAGAAAGTGCGCTATCAAGCAATAGTGTGCCTGCTAAATTTACCGATATACGTTTAGCGTTATTAGCAAAAACCGCACTGGCAAATAACCAGCCTGATAAAGCGCTTGAACGTTTGTTTGAAATCAGCCCAGAGCAACAACTTAAAGTGGCTAAGTTATGGTTAGCTAGTGGCGACAGCAGTGTAATTGAACCGCAAATACGGGTGGCAGCAGAATCTAAAAAAGCCACGGTACTTGATTTGAAGTTGTACACCGAAGTTTTAGTGCAGCAACAGCATTTTAAATTGCTTGAAGACTTTTTACCGCGTTTATTGCGTAAAAACGCCTTGAATGATACCCAATGGCAGCAAGTTTTTTTAGCTTATTTTGCTGCGCAAGCAAATGATGAGTTAACCGCTAAATATCAACATTTAGGTAAAAAGTTGCAGGCGCATGCGCACACGGCTTATTTAACTCAAATGGCTAAAGCAGGACAATTAGCAAGCATCGAAGATGAGCTAGTTAAATTACTCAAGCAAAAACAGTATGAACAACTGGCTTACATTTTAAGTGAAGCTGCACCAAGTAGTGCTTATAAGTTGCAATCAAGCATTCAAGAGCGACTGAAAAAAGATGAGCATAATAATGCGTTACTATTAGCGTTAGCGTGTTTAGCTAATGCGCAAGGTGATTACGACTTAGCCGCACGTGTTTTTGACAAAGCACTCAATAGCGAAAATAAAGCACAGTACCGACAACAAGCGATATTAAGTTATAAACACAGTGCACAATTAGATAAGGCACTTGTACTCTACCAATAATCAATTATAGTTATAAATCAATAATAAAAGCGCAGGAGCGACGGTTGTGAAAAATGTATTTACATTATCTTTTAGCCTCGCATGCGCTTATTTCTTTAGCGGTTACCTGAGTAATTTTTTATTCGCCGTTAATGGTTATGCGGTTGCGTCTTGGCCTCCAGCCGGTATTGCGCTAGCGAGCTTTTTACTATGGAAGCGCCGTGCTTATGCGGGGATTTTTGCAGGCGCAGCTTTTGTTAATTTAATTCACTTAGACAATGTTGCTGATATTTTAAATTGGCAAGTCTTATTGCAAGCTATTGCCGTCAGCTGTGCTGTTTTTTTCAGGCGTGGCTAGGTGCATTCCTCATTATCAGAGTCATTAAAGTCCCCCTTAATTTATCTTCTCTTAGACTTAGTATTCAAAGCTTGGTGATTGGTGGGCCGCTATGTTGTGTAATAGCGGCAGGTGTTGGAACCAGTCTACTTTTTTCAATAATATAATTAGCCCACCTGCTGCGCTTAGTACCTTTATTACCTGGTGGATAGGTGACTCAATTGGCGTACTTGTTTTTACTCCATTGGTATTGGCCATATTTAACTATTCGCAGTTACGTCATCGACTACAGGTTATTTTGCCTGCGTTACTTATTTACGCCATTATTAGCGTTAGCTTTTATGGCGCAGCAAGTGTAAAAAAACAAAAAGACGTTCAAAAGCAAGAAGATAAAGTGTTGATGGCACAAAGTGCCATTAATCAAAAGTTAGATGAAGTGGCTGCTCATCTATCTTTGTTAGGTGCATTTTTAGCAAGTAGTGATCAGGTTATTCTCGATGAGTTTAATCATTTTACCTCTAAGCAGTTGAGCTACAATGAAGAAATTTTAGCGTTAAATTGGGTGCCAATGATCACAGCTAATTCTATTAACGAACCTGCCCACTGGGACAAAAGTGTTGTTATAAAGCAAAGGATGGCGAATGGTCAATGGCAACCCGCGCTCTTTAGCAATACTTATTACCCCATAAAATATATTTACCCCATAAAGAATATGCAAGATCTGCTGGGCTTTGATTTGAACTCTGATTTACATATTCGTGATGCACTCAATAAAGCAAAAATTCTTAATGAGCTGGTATTGAGTGAGCCATTTAAGCTAGCCCCTGCAGACGAGGAATTCAGCGTGCTTTTCATTTCTCCTGTCTTTGGTGCTCCTGATATTGAAGGTGACTTTAAAGGGTTTGTAATTGCCTTGGTGAGTTTAGCTAAGTTGTCTGAGGCACTTTCGTTTGATAGCGGTAATGAAGTTGCGATTGGTTTTACTGATATAAATAAAGCAGATAATAAACAGGCTCTTTATAGCGTTGAGCATGACTCAATGACGTTGCTAAAAGATTATCAGTTGTTAATTGGCCATCGGTTGTGGCAAGTAGAAATATATCAACCTAAGACGCAATCAACCTGGCTAATTTATTGGCTAGCACAGATAGTAGGCATGCTATTTGTTTGGCTATTGATTATGTTTTTAATTTCAGTGGTCGCCACCAATGTTCGTATACGCGAACAAGTTGCAAAGCAAACACTGACTTTGCGTCAGGAAAAGCAGAAAGCGGATGAAGCCAGTGAGATAAAAAGTCAGTTTTTAGCTAATATGAGCCACGAAATTCGTACCCCAATTAACGGTATTAAAGGCATGCATTACTTAGCACTGCAACAGCAGGACTGGTCATTAGCAAAAACTTACATAGAGCAAGCTGACGGTGCGGTCAGTGTCTTATTGAGAGTGCTAAATGATGTGCTCGATTTTTCAAAAATGGAGGCAGGTAAACTTGAGTTAGTGCAGGAGCCTGTGGAGCTAAAGTCTCTAGCAAAAGAAGTTATGAGCTTAATGCAGTTTGAAGTTAGTAATAAGCCTTTGTCACTACAAGTTGAGGTTGATCATGATGCTCCTTTAGTTGTTAATACCGATCCTATTCGTTTAAAGCAGGTGCTGCTGAACTTATTAAATAATGCCGTTAAGTTTACTGCTAAGGGTAGTATCACATTAAAGGTTTGGCAGTCAGCAAAAATGACTTATTTTAGTGTCAATGATACGGGGATTGGGATTAGTGAGGAGGCACAAAAACAGCTATTTAACCCATTCTCTCAGGCTGATAGTTCAACCTCACGCCAGTTTGGTGGCACAGGGCTTGGTTTAAGTATTTGTAAAAAATTAGTAGAGCTGATGGGAGGAGCAATTGATTTAAAAAGTAGTGAGGGTCACGGCTCTACTTTTACCTTTAGTTTACCGCTCCATTCTCCGCTACCTAAAGCACAATACTATTCAGGTAAGTTAGATAAAATAGATATAAGCAACCTATCACTAGCGAAGTATCGCTTACTACTCGTTGAAGACAACCCATTAAATCAACATGTGGCTACCGCTATTTTAGAAACCAAGCAGGGTGTTGTAGATATTGCTAATAACGGACTTGAAGCGATTAAAATGCTAAGCGATAAAAGATACGACTTAGTATTAATGGATATTCAAATGCCACAAATGGATGGCTTAAAAGCAACAAAAGTGATTCGTAATGAGTTAGGCTTTTTAGATTTACCTATTATTGGCCTATCTGCTAATGCGCACGAAGAAGATGCTAAAAAAGCGATTAACGTGGGAATGGATAACTATATAACTAAACCTATTGATGCAGATGCACTGTTTAAAATGATTTGGTTTTATTTATCACGTTAACTCTTTTTATATAAAAAGCAGACATAAGACCTCCAAGCGCTATTTTAAGTATTCTACACTTGAAATATTACTGTACCTGCGTATCATTCGCGCAATTTTAATTCAACCGAGTAGCTATTATGATCAATAGAAAAATACCTTTGCTAGATATTCACCGTCATTTAGATGGTAATGTACGCGCGCAAACCATACTAGAACTTGGTCGTCAGTTTAATATCGCTTTACCAGCGGACAATGTTGAAGCACTTATTCCTCATGTTCAGGTTATTGATCCTGAGCCAAACTTAATGGCATTTTTACAAAAGCTTGATTGGGGAGTGACGGTACTAGGTGATTACGATGCCTGTAGACGTATTGCGATAGAAAACATTGAAGATGCACAAGCGCAGGGTCTTGATTACGTAGAGCTGCGTTTTAGTCCTTATTATATGGCTCAAAGCCAAGGGTTACACCCTCAAGGGGTTGTTGAAGCAGTGGTTGATGGTATCCGTAGTGCAACAAAAGATACTGATATAAAAGCAAACTTAATTGGTATTTTGTCTCGTACATACGGAGTTAAAACCTGTCAGCACGAGTTGGACGCGTTACTTGCCTTTAAAAATGATTTGGTTGCAGTGGATTTGGCCGGTGATGAGATTGGTTATCCTGGCGAGTTGTTTGTTGATCATTTTAAGCAAGTACGTGATGCGTATTTGGCTGTTACCGTGCATGCTGGTGAAGCGTTAGGTGCGCCAAGTATTTGGCAAGCATTAAACGAGCTTGGCGCAAGCAGAATAGGCCATGGTGTTAAAGCGATTGAAGATCCAAAACTAATGGATTATTTACGTGATAACCGCATTGGTATTGAATCGTGCTTAACCAGTAACATTCAAACCAGTACAGTGAATGATTTAACCAAACACCCACTTAAGCAGTTTTTAGATCATGGTATTTTAGCCTGTCTTAACACGGATGACCCGGCTGTTGAAGGCATTGAAATTGAATACGAATATGCAGTGGCAGCACCAAAAGCAGGTTTGTCACAAGCTGATATGGAAAAAGCGCAAGCGAATGCGCTGGAAATTGCCTATTTAAGTGACGCTGATAAAAACGCACTTAAAGCTAAAGTCGCACAGCGTTAAATTGTCTATATAATTAAAAATGCCACTGTTTACAGTGGCATTTTTTTATATGTGCGCATTACAACTAACGTAATTATTATAAAGTGCTTTTAATATATCGGCACGGCTGATCATACCTACCACTACACCGCCATCGATCACGGGGTAATTTTTAGGTTTACCAGGCTTCATTTGTTCTGCTAATTCCATAATATTGGTATCGCCGTGCACGGTTACCACATCTGTTTGCATCAACTGCGATACTTTCACCATACCATCACAAAAATAACTACTTTGCATTAAGGGTTTGAGTAACTCTTGCTCTGAGATAAAGCCAACGAGCACCTTATTATCATCAAATACCGGCGCGCCTAGTAGTTTAAATTTTTCTAGCTCTGCTATGGCAGTGGTCATTTCTGTATTAGGGGTGATATGAGGCAACTTATGTTGCATAAAATCTTTTACTTTTGTATTTAACATTTAGGTTTCTCCCGCTTAATGTTCTGTACAAAGTATGGTTTATAGATTGGATTTTAGGAAATTGTTTATGTTGATGAGCTTAATAGGTAATAACAATCACAGTGCTAGCAATTAAAACAATTAAGGCACCCTAAGGTGCCTTAAACTAGTGTTACTTTATGAACGCGAATGCATCTGCGTACATGTTTTCACGAATAGCGCCATGATTTATAAAATCATCGCGTACTATGCCAATCATGTCAAAACGACCTGCCATGTAAATATCGTAAGGTTCTAACGACATAATATCGCTCATCACCGCTTTATGAACATAACCAGTGTGGCCAGTCCAGCTGTCGGTAGGATGCTCTACGACAGGAATAAATTTAAAGTTTTCACGGCTATCTGACCATGCTTGCATTTCGGTATGTGCATACAGCGCCGACTCTTCTTTTACGCCCCAGTAAAATAGCACCGGACGCTCACAGTTGATTTCAGCTAAATGCTCAGCCATTGACTTTGCGTAAGAAAAACCAGTCCCGCCGGCGAGTAAAATAATTGGACGCTCGCACTGCAAACGTAGCTGAGAAATACCTAAACCCGCTTCTATTTTTACGGTTTGGTTCTCGTTGTGAGCACTACGAAGGTGTTCTAATGATTGCATCGCGTAAGAGTCTGCGTTTGATGCGCCAATGTGTAATTCTAATGCATCAGTCTGTGAGGGGCGACTCGCGATTGAAAACGCACGTTTATCTTTTTCACCTAAAACCAACTGTAAATATTGACCAGCTTCAAATGCTACAGGCTGTTGCGGCTTTAAAATAACTTTATGAACAAATTCTGTTAGTGGGCTGATAGAAACAACTTCAGCGAGTAATGTTTGCATGTTTTACCTTAAATTAGCGGATACGCACTTTATTTGAGCAATAATAGCATATCCGCAGGGTGAGTTTATAGCCTAGAGGCCCTAGACCAAAGTCGTTAAAGAATATCTAAGCTATCCCAAAGCTCATCAACTCGATCCTTAGTGGCTTGATCCATTACAATAGGTTCGCCCCATTCTCGAGTTGTTTCACCAGGCCATTTATTTGTTGCATCCATACCCATTTTTGAACCTAGACCAGATACGGGCGATGCAAAATCTAAATAATCAATTGGCGTGTTTTCAATTAACGTCGTGTCGCGCGCAGGGTCCATACGAGTAGTGATAGCCCAAATTACATCGTTCCAATCTCTAGCGTTAATATCATCATCACAGACAATAACAAACTTAGTGTACATAAATTGTCGTAGGAATGACCAAACCCCCATCATTACGCGCTTGGCGTGACCTGGGTATTGTTTTTTCATTGTCACTACGGCCATGCGATACGAACAACCTTCTGGCGGTAAATAAAAATCGACAATTTCTGGAAATTGTTTTTGTAAAATTGGTACGAATACTTCGTTTAGCGCCACCCCTAAAATAGCCGGCTCATCCGGCGGACGGCCAGTAAAAGTACTATGATAAATAGGGTCTTTACGATGTGTAATGTGGGTGACCGTCATAACTGGGAAGTCATCGACTTCGTTGTAATAACCTGTGTGGTCGCCATATGGACCTTCCGGCGCCATCTCTCCCGGCACAATATGCCCTTCAAGTACGATTTCTGCACTGGCTGGTACTTGTAAATCATTCGAGATTGACTTAACTACTTCAGTTTTACTACCACGTAGTAAACCTGCAAAGGCATATTCGCTTAACGTATCTGGAACGGGGGTAACAGCGCCTAAAATAGTCGCAGGATCTGCACCTAATGCCACCGAAACAGGGTAGGGCTGGCCAGGGTGTTCTTTACACCACTCTTGAAAATCAAGCGCGCCACCGCGATGAGATAACCAACGCATAATGATTTTATTTTTACCCAATAGCTGTTGACGATAAATCCCTAAATTTTGGCGCTTTTTGTGAGGTCCTTTGGTAACGGTTAAACCCCAAGTAATCAAAGGTGCAGCATCGCCAGGCCAGCAGTGCTGAATAGGAAGCTTAGTTAAGTCAACGTCGTCACCTTGTAAAATAACTTGTTGGCAGGGGGCTTTTTTAACTTCTTTGGCCGGCATATTAAGCACTTGCTTGAATACCGGAATTTGTCCGAGCGCTTCTTTAATGCCTTTTGGCGGCTCAGGCTCTTTTAGAAATGCGAGTAATTTACCCACTTCACGTAATTCACTTACATCCTCTTGGCCCATACCCATAGCTACACGCTTAGGAGTACCAAACAAGTTAGCTAAAACGGGAATGTCGTATCCTTTAGGGTTTTCAAATAATAAAGCAGGGCCTTCGGCACGCAGTGTGCGGTCAGCAATTTCGGTCATCTCAAGATACGGGTCGATTTCTTGGCTGATGCGTTTTAACTCGCCTCGTTTCTCAAGTAAATCGATAAAATCGCGCAGATCTTTGTATTTCATTGTGGGCCGTTACTTAGCAAAAAGTTAAAAGTATTATACCCAGTTCATACAAGCCAAGTCATTAGCTGCGCTTAAAACTTAAAGCGCTCTACTGCACCTTTTAATGAGTGTGCAAGTTGGTTAACGTCTTCACTTTCGCTTGCTAGGGTCGTTGCATTGTTGGCATTTAAGGTGGCCTGCTCGGTTACCTTAGCCATTATTTGTTGAATATCGGTGCTGTTTGCAAGTTGTTCATGTGAGGCACTCGCAATCTCTTTACTCATAGCATTAACCGATACCAGCGTGCTCTTAATACGCTCAACAGCATTATTTAGTTCAGTACTGTTTTCAACGCAATGCTTAGCCTGTTGTTGCCCATCATTTATTTCAGTTTGGGTGGTTTGAGTATGCTGCTGTAGAGTGTTGATCATGGTAGTAATTTCGCTTGTAGAGCTTTGTGTGCGAGCTGCAAGCGAGCGTACTTCATCTGCTACTACGGCAAATCCGCGACCATGCTCACCAGCACGTGCAGCTTCAATTGCGGCATTAAGTGCTAGTAAATTAGTTTGCTCTGCAATACTGCTAATGGTATCAACAATGGCACCAATTAGTTGCGTATACTGGGCTAGTTCTTCTGTACTGCTTACTGCTCTATCTAAGCGATTTAAAAGTGCTTCAATGCTTTGGCTATTATTATTTGCAATGTCGTTAACGTCATTGGCAAATTGCGAGGCATTAGTAATTTCATTAGAGGTGCTTTGCGCTTGTTCGTATACGGCTTGAGAACTTTGCAACATTTGCTGTGCTAATGAGGTGGCTTGTGCACTACGTTCTAGCTGTTGCTTAGCAACAATAGTCATTTGCTGGCCTTTTTCGCTGGTTTGAATAGCTGAATTATCGAGTTCGTAAGCGTCGTTACTAATGGCTTTTATTAAGTGAGTTAAATCATCACAAAGCCTATTAGTGTTGTGCATCAGCGTACCAAATTCATCTTTACTGTGGGGATTGCTACGCTGAGAAAAGTCACCTGAGGCTATTCGAGCAAGTTCTTTATTCACCTTTTTAAGCGGTTTTAGCATGGCGTTGGTAGTAAATACTGAAATAATAATCAGCAAAGTAATTAATACAAACGCAATAATAATCACTAAGCTAGAGCCAGTATTAATTGCTGATTTAGCACTATCTTGTAGAAAGTTAAAGCGCGTGTCAGCCAGTTTATTAAGCTCAATCAATTGATTTTCAATACTAATAAAGGCGTTTTGAAAGCTTTCAAAACGCTGATCAACTTTGTCTTTATTATTGAGCACAGTATTTTGCAATGCATACAACCCATCAGGATTATTTAATAGGCTGCTTAAATCATCAAATGCTGTAATAAGCTCATTTGTGTTGAGTTTATTAGCAATTGGGGTGGCTTGTTGCTCTAAGTAACTAAGATTAGATTTAATATTGTCGAGTAAAAAAGAGGTGTCTTGTTGATGATCGTTTATATTTTCTGAAGTGGTTATTTGCCCAATCCCTTTAACATTATTATTTAAAGTAAATAATAAATCATCAACACGAGTCGCAGTGCCAAATACCGCATCTAAAAGTGATTGTTGGTTGCTATCAACGTTTATGAGCTCTATATCAAGCAAGCGGTTACTGAGTTCACGAAGCTGTTCATTGAACGTAATTGTTAGTGCTGCGGCTGAGCTTTGCGCCTTAAAACGTTGCTCTTTTGCTGCAAGCATTTGGTTGCTTATTGTATTTAGCTGGGCAAAGTCTTTGTTAATAGCTTTAAGTAATGTTTGCATGCCTTTCTGCTGGGCAACTTGTGTTTTTAGTGTTTCTAATTTACTAAAAAACTGCGTTTGTTCAGCGTGTGCCTGTTTTTTATTTTGCAGTAGTAAATTAAGTTTAGTTTGGCTATAAGCAATGGCATTAAATTTAGTAATAGAAAGGAGTGATAAACGAAGATCTTTACTTGCTTGTTGTACAGGCACCGCCAACGTTTCTATACGCGTGTTAGTGGTACTAATTTGATTGAGCGACCAGTAAAAAAATATGCAGCTGGTTAGTATCAACAAGCCAATGGCTGAAAAGGCTAAAATTATTTTGTGTTTTATAGCGAGAGATTGCATAACTTTATCAACAATATTAAGACTTTTGTTAGTGTAGCAAGTTTTTTAATGCGATGTTAGTTATTGGTTAATTGTCGCTGCATTGGTATTTTTTGCCATTAATTATTAGCATTGCTTGTTCGCCTTTACTCCAAAATAACACTTCTTTATTAATGTATTTACTGCCTGAAGCGCTCACCTCATGATTCAATATATAATCATGGTCATAAAAGCTTAACTTTGCTTGTTTATTGCTAATGATATCAAGTTTTGCAGGTGCGTTATCGCAGACATAGTTATTCGTAACTGGCTGCTTATTACATGCAGTTAAAACAATTAAAGTAATAATAATGGTAGCGTGTTTCATTGGCTGTGCCTTATCGTGTCCCTTGTTTAATTAGGAGCTTAACAAAGCTAAATTAACCGTTGGTGAAAATATAGCTTTACGTTATGTTTAAGATCTTATTTTTAGTTAGGAAATTTCATGGCTGGCAGCAACCTTTTAACATTATTGGATGATATAACGACTCTGTTGGATGATATTGCGACCATGAGTAAAGTTGCGACAAAGAAAACAGCGGGAGTGCTTGGTGATGATTTGGCACTTAATGCTCAGCAAGTTACAGGGGTTACCGCCGATAGGGAGTTGCCCGTTGTATGGGCTGTGGCAAAAGGGTCTTTTTTAAATAAAGCTATATTAGTTCCTGCTGCGTTATTAATTAGTGTGTGGTTGCCTTGGCTAATTACCCCCCTTTTAATGGTAGGTGGCCTATTTTTATGTTTTGAAGGCGCAGAAAAAGTATTTGCTCGTTTTTTACCTCATCATTAAGAAGTTATAGAGGATGGTGAAAATTTAGATTTGGCAGAGTATGAAAAACAAAAAGTTAAAGGGGCTATTCGCACTGATTTTATTCTTTCCGCCGAAATTATTGTTATTACATTAGGCACGGTCGCAGGGGCCACATTAATCAACCAGGCGCTGGTATTGAGTGTGATTGCCATCATCATGACAATTGGTGTTTATGGACTGGTAGCAGGGATTGTAAAGCTTGATGATGCGGGCTTATATTTACTTAATCAATCCAAACCCTCCGCAAGTAAGTTTAAAGAATTACTCGGTAAAGCCTTATTAGCTGCAGCCCCAAGATTAATGCAGTTTTTAGCCTTTGCGGGCACGGTGGCGATGTTTTTAGTGGGTGGTGGAATTTTAGTACACGCAATTGAGCTTTTGCATCATGCTCAAGTTGATGTAACTCATTATGCGCAGTCGGTTGCTGGTAGCACAGGAGAAATACTAACCCCTTTACTATTTGACGGACTGTTAGGGATAGGTGCTGGTTTGGTTATTGTAATTGCGCATGTCGCTTATACTAAGTTATTTAAAGCAAATAAGTAGTTTATTTTATTCGCACTGAGTTGTTTTACATAGTTGCTCAAGTTCGTATTTAGCTTTGCTATTACCTTGAGCAATTGCTTTTTTATACCAATAAATCGC
Organism: Pseudoalteromonas sp. KJ63-1; assembly: GCF_055808145.1. The sequence continues at coordinate 3,458,575 of NZ_CM147855.1, forward strand.
TTGCGGAGTGTTCTTTTTTGTACCTTGTCCATCACGATACATCTGAGCAAGATTTAGTTGACCCCATTGTGAGCCTGAGTTTGCTGCTAGGTTAAAGCTTTCAAGCGCTTCGCTATATTGCTTATCTTTATAGTAAACAATCCCTTGCTGATTATTCTCATCGAGCTTTAAGCCTTTATAAAGAGGTTTAGGTTTAGGTGGAAACATCACAAACCCGCCATAAAGTGAATATGCCTTTGGGCGTAGCACGTCAAATATAATGTCATCTTCGTATAAACGTTTTATTTCATTACGAGGCAGGGTAATAGTTTGAGAAGAAAAGTAATCTCTTTGTACCAACAAACTTGCACGCATCGCTGTGGTAATGGCACTAGTGCGCTTATAGCTGTAATTACCCACCTGAAACGTTATAAATTGCTCATCAAAGCTGAGTACTTGCGCAACTTTTAAATTAGTGAGTGTCCATGGTTCGTGAGTGAATTTATCGGCTTTAACTAAATAGGTATCATAAGCTTTTGGGGAGGTTAAATAGCTTTGTTTTAGTGCTTCAGTGTTGAGGTGCTTTTGATAAAAAAATAACGCCCACCATAGTAATAAAATTAATCCAATACAGTATTTTGGTAGGCTAAGCTTTTCAAACAGAGGTAACGTCTTAATATTGATAGCCTCACTATGTCCGCATTGATAGCACTCGCGTTTATAACTTAACTTTATAGGAAATATAGGAAAAATGGTAAAGCGTAAAAAGCGACTTTGATTAACTAAGTGATAGCAGTTGTTGTTGCAATCAGGGCAGCACTGAACGTGTGTAAAATGAGGAAATGACTGGCTAGTATTGAAAAGCAACATAATAAGGCTCCTTGTTAATTTACAACTTTAGAGCAAGTGATAAATTAGTAAAGCAGCAAACTGTAAGTAATTATGTCATAAAGGATTGGTTTATAAAGCCCATACTTTTTGATATGGGCTTTATAGAGAATCAGCTTAGAAGCTAAATTGTGCGGCTAAACGCACGCTTGTGCCTTCACCTACGGTAACGTTATTTAAACCGCCACCGGCTAGGTAGTTTTTATCAAATAAGTTCTCAATATTTAAACGTAAGTTAATATCTTTGTTATTTAAGTTAAGCTTGTAGGTTGCGCCAATATCAACACGAGTATAACCCTCTTTTGTTACGGTGTTAGCATTATCAGCAAAACGTTCACCCTCATAAAAAGCACCGGCATTCAAAGCAACAGCGTCATTAAGCTCATAACGTGTCCATAAAGAGGCAGACCATTTTGGTGCATCAGTTGGGCGTTTGCCCTCTAATTCTTCATCACGCTCATAGTTAGCATCTAAATACATAGTTGATGCCATAACAAATAAACGGTCAGTTGCAGCACCTTGAGCTGCAAGCTCAAAGCCTTTATGGCGTTGCTCACCTGCCTGCGTGGTGATGCTCGTTATATCACCGATAGGGTTAACCAGCTCTTCGCTCACTAAGGTGCCTGTTTTGCTAATATCAAATAAGGCACCGCTAAGCATTAATCGATCATCAAACAGTTGCCATTTTACCCCAATTTCCTTTTGCTCAGAGGTAATAGCATCGAGCTTCATACCGTTATTAACATCTTTTTCATTTACTAATGTTTCGTTTTGCGGCTCAAATCCTTCTGAGTAACTTGCATAAACAGTTGCAGAGGCATTTGGATGGTAAAGTACGCCGACCTTAGGTACGAACGATTCGTTATTGCTGTTTTCTCTACTTTGTTTATCGTAACGACCACCTAGCGATACTTGCCATTCTGGTGAGAATGAAATTAAATCTTGGATATAAATCCCGTAATAGTCGTAAGCAGACGAGCTAATAGTGTCATCTGATTTGTAACTTATATTAGGGCGATTAGGCTCATTTTGACCGGCAGAAAAATTAATCGTATCAGCAGATGTGCGTAATTGGCCGTAGTAATAATCCAGTGAGTTAGCACCTACAAGTAATTGATGATGTACACCCAAGGTTTCAAATTCGCCAATGAAGTCAATAAAAGCAGTTTTAAACTGCCAATCATCAAAGCGATCGTAAGGACGTGACTGGTAACTATCACCTTCGATAAAGTCACTTGGCTTACGTGGTGCTGACTCAAAGCGCTGACGTTCAAACGTTTGCTCATTGTAGCCTAAATTAACTTGCCAGTTATCGGTTAAAAATACTTTGAAATCAATACCCATGTTTTCAACAGTAATGTCAGTAAAGGCCCATGACATATCACGAATTGTTTTGTTATCACCAATAATGTTGGCATCATTATCTATCCAAGCGCCAGTATCTAAGCCTGCTTCGTCATCAGTGCGATCATAATGTACACGTACTAGGGCGTTATCGCTAATATCGTAATCAACCACTAAGGCACCTAAAAAACGATCGCGTTCGCGGTTATCACCATTTTGGTATTCTCGCCAGTATTCAACATCTTGTTTTACTAATACACCACGGGCACGTAAATCTTCAGTCTCGGTGAGTGCGCCGCCAGCATCAAGCATAAAGCGGGTTGAACCATGTTGGTCAACATCGGCACTGGCACTAAATAACGTTTGTGCAGTTGGCTTTTTGGTTACCATATTGACCAGACCACCAGGGCCTGATTGCCCATACAAAATACTTGAAGGGCCTTTAATAACTTCTACTTGCTCTAAAATTTCAATGGGTTGTTGGTAATGAGACCAATGCTGATGGCCATCACGCAGGTAGCCGGTTGATGAGCTTAATTGAAAGCCACGTAAGTTAAATACTTCTCTATTTCGTTGTTTAGACCCTGCAGTTAAACTAGCATCATTGGTCAATACTTCACCAAGAGTGGTTGCTAGTTGCTCATTAACGATTGTGTCAGTGATTACGGTAACTGACTGAGCGGTTTCGAGTAATGAGGTAGAGGTTCTCATTGCCCCACTAGCATTATCTACTTTGTAGTCGTTGAAATAATTGCCTTTAACTTCAATGCGCTCTATATTTGCGGTGTTGGCTAATACATTTGTAGAGGTACAGGCTAAAAGAGCGATAAAAAGAGGGTTAAGTTTCATTAGTGGCTTCCGGCTTAGAATTATTAGGATAGTAAAACGTCGCAGATCTTAATGAAAACAACTATCATTTGCAATATCTTTATTGCAACTTTTAATCGTTCGTTGCTAATGGTTGCCAATTGTTAATTCTGCTATTATTAGCCGCATATTAATTGAGACTTTTCTCAAGTTATTTTTTGCTATGGAATTTACTGTGACTGCAATTGCTTTTTCATCGTTGGCCTTACCTTCAGGGTTAGTTGATAATTTATCAACGCTTGGCTACACCCAAATGACGCCTGTACAGGCGCAAAGCCTACCATCCGTTTTAAATGGCAAAGATATTATTGCCCAAGCCAAAACAGGCTCAGGTAAAACAGCGGCATTTAGTTTAGGCGTTTTAGCCAAGCTAAATGTAAAACGCTTTCGTATTCAGTCGTTAGTATTGTGCCCAACTCGTGAGCTTGCAGAGCAAGTGGCGGTTGAGATGCGTAAACTAGCGCGCGGTATTCATAACATTAAGATTTTAACTTTGTGTGGTGGGGTTTCAATTGGGCCACAAATTGGTTCACTCGAACATGGTGCACATATTATTGTGGGTACACCGGGGCGAGTTGATGATCATATTCGCAAAGGGACATTACGCTTAGATGATGTTGAAACCCTGGTACTTGATGAAGCCGACCAAATGCTTGATATGGGTTTTCAAGACACCCTAGATGCCATAATTGATCGCATTCCAACCAATCGTCAAACGTTGTTATTTAGTGCTACTTTTCCAAAATCAATCGAAGCTATTGCTAAGCGTGTACTTAGTAACCCAGAAATGATTAAAGTAGAAGAGCAGCAAGAAAAAAGCACGATTAAACAATACTTCTACAAAATGGATAATAATAAACAGCGTTATCCAACGCTTAAGCTGTTACTTCTTAAATTTACCCCGCAAAGCTGTGTGGTGTTTTGTAATACCAAGGTTGAAACGCAGCAAGTATGTGATGATTTAGCCGATGAAGGCTTTAGTGCGGTGGCACTGCATGGTGATTTAGAGCAGCGTGATCGTGAGCGTACACTGATTCATTTTGCGAATAAAAGTGCGTCTATTTTAGTGGCAACTGATGTAGCTGCACGAGGCTTAGACATTGATGATATGGACATGGTGATTAACTATCACTTAGCTCACGATCCACAAACTCATGTACATCGTGTTGGCCGTACCGGACGAGCAGGCAAAAAAGGGATTGCATGTTCTATTTATGGTGAGGCAGAGCAATTTAAAGTGGCTCAAATTGGCGACCATTACGAGCGTGACTTTACTCCTGAGCCAATGCCATCTTATAACCTATTAGATAAGCCGCCATACAAACCTGAAATGGTGACGCTGATGATAGATGCAGGCAAAAAGCAAAAAGTGCGCGCGGGTGATATTTTAGGCGCATTAACCGGAAAAGACGGTGTTGCTGGGCGCCAAGTTGGTAAAATCAACGTACTTGATAACGTGGCATTTGTTGCGGTAGAGCGTAACTCATCTAAACCAGCGTTACGCAAATTAACCGAAGGTAATATTAAAGGACGTAAAATCCGTGCTCGTCGCCTAACGCGTTAACTCTCGATCTAATCTGAGCAACTCGCCTTGAGTTGCTCATATTCTATTTTTAGTTGTTTAAACACCTCATTGTCACCCCCTTGTTTATCTGGATGATGCTGCACTGCCAGTTGTCGCCAGCGCTTTTGTAATACTTTTAGTGTGACTGGGGATGTTAATTGCCAACGCGCTAGCAGTTGTTGTTGCTCCTCATTACTCAGCGGGGCTTCGCGATGAGTCGGCAGACTAAATTGTTGCCAAAAGCTATCTAATAATGCCTTGACTTCAGTCGTAGATGTTTCAAAATTTTGCCAGTTTAAGTAATAATCGCGCAGTGGATCGTTAGGATGTAGTTGGTTATAACTGGAACTGTTTACTAGTTCAATATGTAAGCCTTTAACGACTAATTGCTGTTTTGGCATCAGTTGCTGTTGTAGCTGATAAAGTGCATTCATAATTAAAAAATTGCGCTTAAATAAGTCGCGCTCAGGCTCGGCAGCTAAAGTATCAAGAAACCCACGTTGCTTTAACTCAGATGCTAAAGTATGAACCATCCACATTTTTTTAGTGATTAATAGTTCAAAAATCTCATCTATCAGAGGGTTAAGCATTGTTTACAATCTATTAATTAGTGTATCTTGGATAAATTATCATATACCCAAAGAACATTAAACCCCAAGGAGTGGGCGTGAGTGCCTGTTTTAAATTGGTCTAAATTACATGTTTATACTTGGTTTGGGTGTCGTTTTGTTATGGCTAGCAAGGATTTAAGGATATTTTTATGCTGACTCAGTTAAAGCGTATCTGCTTTATTGGCCTTTTGGCTGTTTTAAGTAGCGCATCAAATGACGCTTTATCAAATGAGCAGCCAAGTTTGTTTGAGCAGTTTAATCTTGAACAAACATGGCCTGAAAAGTATCGCCTTGCAACCGATATTTTATCGAACCCTGATGTTCCAAATTTACAACGCATTACTATTTATAGTGATTTAGCTGAGCTGGCGTTTGCGCAGAGTGATTTAGCCAATGCACTAAAATATTTTAAATTGCTAGAGACCAGTAGTACGTTAAAAGATCAGCCTAAATTCTTCTTTCGTGCGATTAAAATGCAAGGAGTTGTGCTTTATTATCAAGGGTTAGTGCAACAAGCGGTAGTTGATTATAGCCGCGCGTTAAACATCGCAATTACGCTTAAAAGTCCGATAAAACAGGCTAATTTACTTAGTAATATCGGGCTTGCTTATTTTGATATGTATAACATGGAGCTAGCTCTTGATTATTATCAGCAAGCCAAAGTAATTTATGAAAAAGAGGGGAGCGCACAAGATAAGGCCGATATATTACATAATATTGCCGGTATTTATATTCGTCTCTCTCGATATGAGTCAGCTCTTGAGATGTACCGTGAGGTTTTAAAAGTTTTTCAAGAGCTGGGCGATGAAGATGGTGTTGCTCAGGCATACGGTAATATGGGAGTAGCTTACACTGAATCAAGACAGTACCAATTAGCACTACATTATAATCAGTTGGCCTTACGTTACTATCAAAGCGTTAATAATGCGTTTCAACTTTCTACTAAGCATACAAATTTAGCCACCATCAACCTTAAGCTAAATAAATTTGATGTTGCCTTTTATCACGCTAATGCGGGCCAACAATTTGCAATAGAAGCGGATAATAAGTCTTTACTAGCGGCAGCGTTACATGTGTTGTCAATTGTTCAATTTGTACAAGGTGATACGCAAAGTGCTAAACAAACCTCTGAACGCTCGATTAAGCTTGCCAAAGAGTATAATAACGGCATGCGTATTAAAGATGGCTTAGGAATTGAAGCACTAATAAATGCAAGTCTAGGGGATTATGAAAAAGCGCTAAGTTTGCACCAGCAGTATGTTGATTATCAGCGTAGTGTTAATACCGAAGAAGCCTCGAAAGCGGTCAGTCAATTTCAAATTCAGTTTGAATCAAATCAGTTAAACCAAGAAATTAAACAATTAAAGCAACAACAATACTTACAAGAATTGCAAATAGCTAAGCGTTCACAATTAACGTTTTTATTAGCGATTGTTGCCATATTAATTTTAATTACGGTAATTGCTGTTTACAAACGCCGAACAGAAAAGCAAGCGAAGTTAAAGTTAAGCGAACAAGTTGAACAGCGCACCAAAGAGCTACAAAGTGTGGCACAAGAGCTGCGAGAAGCAAACGAGGTGAAAAGCCAGTTTTTAGCGAATATAAGCCATGAAATAAGAACACCGTTAACTGCTATTTTGGCACAAACTGATGATCTTATTAATGGCCTATACAAGCCGGAACAGTTACAAGATGAGCTTAGAGTAATACAACGTCAAAGTGAGCATTTAAAAAGCTTGATTAATGATGTGTTGGATTTAAGTAAAATCGAGGCAAACCGGTTAGAACTTAATATTAGTTGTTTTGATGTGGTGCAGCTTATCAACGATATTCACGCTATGTTTTCTCCTCAAACTAAAGCGAAAGACTTGTCGTTAGTTTTAGACTGCCAGTTAGAAAAATCCTATTTTACGCGATTAGATTTAACGCGAGTAAAACAAATTCTTATTAATTTATGTGCTAATGCCATTAAGTTTACTCATAAAGGGCAAGTAACTATTGGTGTTAGTAAAACCGAGCAAGGGTTACTCTTTTCGATTAAAGACACTGGGATTGGTATGAGCTCATCTCAACTTAAACTTATTTTTGAGTGTTTTAGCCAAGCAGATAACAGTATTAGTCGACGTTTTGGTGGTACAGGACTAGGTTTGAGCTTGTCGCAGCAATTAGCAGCGATGATGGGGGGTTATATAAGTGTGCAGAGTGAGTTTAAAAAAGGCAGTGAGTTTTCATTTTATTTGCCCTGTATACAAGTTGAAGAGCAAGTTTGCCACGACGATCAACAAGCTAAGTCAGATGAGCGACATAGATTATTATCGGGTAAAGTGGTGCTTGCTGAAGACCACAGTGATAACCGCAAACTGATCAGTCGTTATTTACACTCTCTTGGGTTGGACGTGATTGCCGTTGAAAACGGTGAGCAAGCAGTAGAACAAAGCTTAAAGCTATACCCAGATTTAGTACTGTTAGATATTCAAATGCCTGTTATGGATGGTATTTCTGCGTTTGAACTACTCAAGCAATGTGGTTATGAGCAGCCTATTTTAGCATTAACGGCCAATGCCATGAGCCACGAAATTGACCACTACCTATCACTTGGCTTTAGTGACTATTTAGCAAAGCCAATCGATAAAGAGTCTTTTCATACTGTGCTAGCAAAATACTTAAATGCTGCAAATACAGAGGTATCAACTAAACAGATTCATGTTGATATGAGTGATTTAGTAACGAGCTTTCAACAAAGTCTAGCCGAAGAAAGCGAGCTTATTGAGCTGCACTTTCAAGATGCAGATTATCAGGCGCTGCAAAAAGATAGCCATCGAGTGTTGGGAGCGGCACAAATGTTCGAGTTTAAAGACATAGCCTTAGCGGCAAAAGCGCTAGACGATGAATTACTTCAGCCACAAATAAATACGCAAAGGCTAACAACATTAGTGAATAACTTACAGGCTCTGTTTAAACAACACGAATAAATTAATTTACTCTGAAAATAAAAAAGACACCATTTGGTGTCTTTTTTCATGAAAACGTTTATTTAACTAAAGTTTAGCTTACTTACGTTTCATCGAATCAAAAAACTCATCGTTGGTTTTACTCATTGATAGTTTATCAATTAAGAATTCCATGGCATCAATTTCTGACATGTCATGGACTATCTTACGTAAAATCCATAGCTTCTGTAGCTCATCTGGTTTAGTAAGTAATTCTTCACGACGTGTGCCCGAGCGGTTAAAGTCGATAGCAGGGAATACACGTTTTTCCGCAATTTTACGGTTAAGGTGTAGTTCCATGTTACCTGTACCTTTAAACTCTTCGTAGATAACTTCATCCATTTTAGAGCCGGTATCAATAAGCGCCGTTGCAATAATCGTTAAGCTACCGCCTTCTTCAACGTTACGTGCAGCACCAAAGAAACGTTTAGGTTTGTGTAGCGCATTAGCATCAACACCACCGGTGAGTACTTTACCTGATGATGGAATAACGGTGTTATATGCACGTGCTAAACGTGTGATCGAATCAAGTAAAATAACAACGTCTTTTTTGTGCTCAACTAAACGCTTTGCTTTTTCGATAACCATTTCCGCAACTTGTACATGGCGAGAAGCTGGCTCATCGAATGTTGATGCAATAACTTCACCTTTTACTAGGCGTTGCATCTCAGTAACTTCTTCCGGACGTTCATCAATAAGTAAAACCATTAATGTAACGTCAGGATGGTTATGTGTGATTGATTGTGCAATATTTTGTAGCAACATTGTTTTACCCGCTTTTGGCGGTGCTACTAATAAACCACGTTGGCCGCGGCCAATTGGTGATGCTAAATCAAGAACTCGTGCGGTAATATCTTCTTTACTGCCGTTACCGCGTTCCATACGAAAACGTTCGTTTGCATGAAGTGGGGTTAGGTTTTCAAAAAGGATTTTAGTGCGAGAGTTTTCAGGTTTATCAAAGTTAACTTCGTTTACTTTAAGCAGAGCAAAGTAACGCTCACCGTCTTTTGGTGGACGAATAAGACCTGAAATAGAGTCGCCAGTACGCATACTAAAGCGGCGAATTTGGCTCGGAGATACATAAATATCATCTGGGCCTGCTAAGTAAGAAGCTTCTGATGATCTTAAAAAGCCAAAACCATCTTGCAAAATTTCTAAAACACCACCACCGAAGATATTTTCTCCGCCTTTGGCGTGTGATTTAAGAATTGCAAAAATGATATCTTGCTTTCTCAAGCGGGCTACGTTTTCGAGCCCCATGGACTCAGCTTGGTTTACAAGCTCTTTTATAGACTTGTCTTTTAATTCGCGTAAATGCATATTGGTGGGTTCTTTATTACAGTTGTCATACTCAAAATCGCTTATTAGATCGTTGAGTGAGGTTTGTTGAATATAACTAAGGATTAGTTGGCTTTATAAACTAGCAGGTCATCACCGCAGCGTCCAGTATTTCTGTAAAATAAATTATAAAAAAAGGGCTGAGAGCCCTTTTTTCAAAATTAATACTTAGATATTGTTTTCTAAAAACTCAACTAATTGTGTTTTTGATAGTGCACCTACTTTCGTTGCAGCTACTTGACCGTCTTTGAAAAGTAGTAGTGTAGGGATACCACGAATACCAAACTTAGGTGGTGTACCCGCGTTTTGGTCAATGTTTAATTTAGTGATAGTTACACGACCATCAAATTCATCAGCAACTTCGCTTAGAATTGGGGCTATCATCTTACACGGTCCGCACCATTCAGCCCAAAAGTCTACTAGTACAGGTTTGTCTGATTGTAATACGTCAGCTTCAAAGCTATCGTCGGTAATTTGGATTATTTTCTCGCTCATTGCGCTCTCCGGTTTAGTTAGGCGAAATATTTAGTGCGTATTTAAACACTCTTGTTTCTTATTGCAAGTTTAAACGTTATGCTTAAACGCTATGACTAAGACACATTTGACCGATAAAAAGTTTTCAGACTTTGCTATTGCACCGGAAGTGGTTGCCGGGTTAACCGAAAGTGGGTTTGAATATTGCACACCCATTCAAGCTAAATGCCTACCTTTTATTTGTGAAGGGCGCGATATTGCGGGCCAAGCACAAACAGGTACAGGCAAAACATTGGCATTTTTAACTGCCACGTGCCACCGGTTATTACAATCTAGCAAAGCACCTAGTAAACATCCAAGAGCCCTGATCATGGCCCCAACTCGGGAGCTTGCGATTCAGATACACAAAGATGCAAAAATTTTAGCGCCGCACTGTAATCTTAACTTAGGTTTAGTATATGGTGGCGAAGATTACGAAAAACAACGTGCACAATTAGAAAAAGGCGTAGATATTTTAATTGGTACGACAGGTCGTTTAATCGATTTGTACAAGCAAGGCTGTTACACCCTTAATGAAATAGAGGTTGTCGTGCTAGATGAAGCCGATCGTATGTTCGATTTAGGCTTTATTAAAGATATTCGTTATATGTTCCGTCGTATGCCAGATACGTCAGAGCGTTTAAACTTATTATTCTCTGCTACGTTGTCGTATCGTGTACAAGAGCTTGCATTTGAACATATGACCAACCCTGAGCATGTGCAAATTGAGCCCGATGTAAAAACAGGTAAACGTATTAAAGAAGAGCTATTTCATCCTTCACAAGAAGATAAAATTAAGCTGTTGTTAACCTTGATTGAAGAAGAATGGCCTGAGAAAGCCATTGTTTTTGCAAATACTAAGCATAGCTGTGAAACCGTATATGCATGGTTAAAAGCAGACGGACATCGCGTGGGCATGCTCACCGGTGATGTAAACCAAAAGAAACGCCAGTCAATACTCGCGCAATTTAGTAAAGGCGAGCTAGACTTTTTAGTGGCTACCGATGTTGCTGCACGTGGTTTGCATATTCCAGAAGTAAGTCATGTATTTAATTTTGACTTACCTGATGATTGCGAAGATTACGTTCACCGTATTGGTCGTACAGCTCGAGCAGGCGCTTCAGGTCATGCAATTAGTTTTGCGTGTGAGCAATATGCTTATAACCTTCATGAAATTGAAGAATATATTGAGCACAGCATTCCATTATCACATTACGATAAAAGTGCATTGCTAGATGATTTAACGAAGCCGACTATTCATAGAAAACGTAATTTTTCTACTGGTCCACGTAATCGTAGTAATAACAACGGACGTCGCCCAAATAATGGTTACCAAAAAGGACGGTCTTAACCGACCGTTAGTTTGATTGTATTTGTAACTAGAGGTTTTTGAACGGTGGGGCAACTTAAACCGCAAAAAAATGTATATGCAGTCATTGATTTAGGCTCAAATAGCTTTCATATGCTTATTGCTAAATCAATGGCGGGCGGCCTGCAAACTATAGGGCGCGTGAAACGTAAAGTAAGACTCGCAGCAGGACTCGATGATAATAATTTATTGAGCTTAGAGGCTATGCAACGAGGCTGGGAGTGCTTGGCCTTGTTTGCAGAGCGGTTGCAAGATATTCCCACGCAGAACATCACCATTGTTGCCACTGCAACACTTCGCTTAGCAACCAACGCCGACGACTTTAAACTACGTGCTGAAGAAATATTAGGGCATAAAGTTAATGTTATTAGCGGCGAGCTAGAAGCGCGAACTATTTATAAAGGGGTTGCACATACCTCTTCATGTACTGGCAAGCAGCTGGTTATTGATATTGGTGGAGCGAGTACCGAGGTTGTTATTGGCCAAGGTTTTGAAGCGCGTCACTATAAAAGCCTTAATATTGGCTGCGTGACTTTTCTCGAACGCTACTTTAAAGATTGCCAATTAAATGAAGTAAACTTTAATGCTGCGATAAAAGCAGCACGAAATGTTATTGATGAAATAGCACCTGAATATAAAACGGCTGGTTGGCAACTTGCCTCTGGTGCGTCAGGTACTGTACAAGCTATTCAAGAAATTATGGTGGCACAAAACTTAAATGAAATGCTCACCCTTGAAAAGCTATACACCATCAAACAACAATCCATAGCTTATAAAACAATAGCTGAACTCGACTTGCCTGGGTTAAGTGAAGAGCGACGGTTAGTGTTTGTATCTGGGCTGGCTATTTTAATTGCACTATTTGAGTCTCTTGAAATAGAACAAATGGGATTAGCAGGTGGCGCGCTTCGTGAAGGTGTTTTATATAGCATGCTACCGGAGCTTCATAATACCGACATTCGTCAACGCACTATTGATGGTTTTATGAATCGTTATCATGTTGATCAAAAGCAAGCATCTCGAGTTTCAAGTTTAGCATTACTGCTAGCTAATGAAGTCAGTCAGTATTGGCCGGTTGCAGCGCAAAGTGGATTGCCGCTTTTAAATGCCGTCGCGCAGCTGCATGAAATAGGTTTATTAATAGAGTATAAGCAGTACCATAAACATACCGCTTATATTTTAGAAAATACCGACATGCCTGGTTTTTCGCAATCAGAGCATAAAGTAATTGTTGCTATAGCACATAGCCACCGCTCAGACCTTCAAAAAGGATGCTTAGATCATTTAGGTGCACATAGTAGTGTTGCTGCGTATATTGTTCGACTATTACGTATTGCTGTTATTTTATCGATGCGCCGACAAGATGACGTGTTGCCAAACTTCAAGATAACAGCTGAGAATGAAGAGTTAGCGATTCAATTTGAAAACAATTGGTTAAAAAAGCATCCGCTGATGGCAAGTGAACTAAATCAAGAGATTAAGTATCAGAAAAAATGCGGTTGGAAACTTAAAGTTAGCTAGTTAAACCTACTTTTCCGCAGTTTTTAGTGGTTAAAATGAGCTTTTAGTCTAAATATCCAGCGAACAGTCATTTATTTCAAGTTTTCTTCAAAAAAGGGTTGATCTGTTTTCGGATCTC